>JAFUZM010000256.1 GCA_017476605.1 Clostridia bacterium | reverse complement strand
GCTACTTCGGCGAGGCGCCTGAGGTGCCGGAAACCGAGGAAGCGGGAGAAGACGGAACGGAAACCTTTGACGACTAAGCGTCAATTCTGACTCGCATGACAAGCAACGCATACGACTGAAGGACAAGAAGGAATTGAAGCCGTGGCCTAATGTCACGCTTGTCCACCTTCCAAACGAAAATGTCCGGCAGCTATGGCTTAATGCAAGGCCATGCCGCCGGGCATTTGTTTTCTTATCTGCTCTTATTCCTCGCCGCTTGTCTCTGGCCTTGCTTCTCCGCAGTCTTTTGCATATGTGTCGAGTACATCCGTGACGGTTCACAATCAAATTTTCATCTCAATATATCTTCTGTCTTCTGGATGCAAATCCCCGATTTTCTTTTGGAAATCCGCATATTCAAGTTGCTGCAGCTGTGTCAATCTTACTGTGGACGGTCTATCCAAACCCGCAGACTGCCAGTGTATCAGCTCATATTCTCCGTAAAGATTCCTGGCTTCATGGGATGTTATTTTATAACTCAACACGTAGACGGTTTGAGGGTCAAGAACCAGTACTGGTCTTCTCTTTTTTTCAGGGCTATCTTCATATGAGAAGAGCGCCCACCATATTTCCCATGGCTTGTACTATTGTTACCATTCACAGTGAAATGAAGGACGCAGGGAACACATCGCCCGTTTTTACACAGATGTCATCCATGCGCTGACGGATGGTTTCCGCTGAGGGGATTTCTCTGGCGATCCCCAGTGCATTCTGGAAGTAGTCCGGATCATCGTCAAATTCATGGACGGAATCATAGGAGGTTTTGCCCAGCGTCAGCAATCCGATATAGGTCAGCAGGATATCGCCGTCCTTGATTTGCGGCTGGCTGCGCTTCGGGTCGACCTTCCGACGATCACAGCGCTTCTTGAAATCGCTTTTCCCCAGCATTGCACCGACGATATTCAGCCCGCTGGGGGAGATGATCCGTTCGTTTCCGAATACGACTTCGATACGCGGCTTGTACATGAAATCCCTCCGTTCCTTGTGCTTTTATTATACCACGGAGGGCTTGAAAACACTACGTTTCCAGCACCTATTGGGTGTTTTTTCACGGTACTTGATCCACTACACCCTGCACGGGGATTACTTCTTGCCCGACATCAGCATTCCAGATGGTGACAAGCCCGTTGGTAAATGGGGACGGATGAGGCTAACGTTTCTGATGGAGAACAAGCCGATCCTGTACAACCAGATGATCTTGAACGGAACGCTGCAAAGCCATCTAGTAGAAATCGATCAGATCGCCACTCGTAGGCTGGAAAGGATGATTCCTGAGATGGCAGCTGCGGAAGGCGTTGATAAAAAAATGAAAGCTGCGGATCAAATGAAATGGGTGCAAGAAATGAATACGATCCTGCACCGTGCAGAGGACCTAGTTCTGCAGGAGTTGATTTTCAACTGATTTGGCGCCAATTCAACCTTGCGATAATAGGCATTCTCGGCTATAATACAGGCACGATCTGGCGGATCAAATTCCGCCAGATTTTGGAGGTATTCTCATGAGCGAGGGAACCAATCTCACCACCCCCGTAACAGATATCGCGATTGTCGATGAAAAGACAATCAGAGACAAGATCTATACTGTTCGCGGTGTGAAGGTTATGCTGGACTTTGAGCTGGCGGAGATTTATGGATACACAACGAAAGCATTCAACCAGCAAGTCAAAAACAATGCGACTCGATTCGATAACGACTTTCGTTTTCAATTAACACAGGAAGAAGTCACTGAACTATCGCGGTCAAAAAATTTGACCGCGATGCAAGGGCCGGGCATGAAAGGCGGCCGTACATCGTTGCCGTGGGCATTTACAGAAAGCGGAATCTATATGCTGATGACTGTGCTCAAAAGCGATTTGGCTATCCAGCAAAGCAAGGCATTAATCCGCATCTTCCGTGCCATGAAAGATTACATCATAGAAAACCAGGGACTGCTAACGCAGCATGATTATCTTCGGCTTTCTATGCAGATATCTGATACTCAGCAGACGGTCCACGCCATCCAGACTCAGCTGATGGAGCACGAGGAAAAGCTGAACACGGTCTTTACCCAGATGAGCGATACTGTCCACAAATCAGAGATTTCACCATTCCTTCTGGATCTTTCAAAGAAAGCAGATGAGGATCATCCAAAGGAATATCTGATTCTGAACGGACAGCCTGCCTTGGCTGACGAAACCTATATCAAGATTTACGGTCAAGCTCGGCATACGATTTTCATCATTGACAATTATGTCAGTATCAAAACGTTACGACTTTTGCAAAGCGTTCAGCCTGGCGTAAAGGTGACACTTTTTAGCGACAATATTGGTAATCAGCTTCACATTCATGACTACACAGATTTTCAGACAGAATTTCCGGCCATCCAGGTGGATTTTCGGCAAACTTGCAGAACGACGCACGACCGGTTCATCGTCCTGGATTATGGCACAGCAGACGAGCACATTTATCACTGTGGCGCATCCTCCAAAGATGCCGGCATCAGGTTAACAACCGTGATCAGCGAGCTGACAGACAAACAGCTTCTGGTTGGCTTCAAAGGACTGGTTACGCAGTTGATGACAAACCCAACACTCACGCTTTACTGAGCAATATAATCCGTTCCCCTATCATTCGGGGGAATACGAAATAATCTTAAACTCGAAGCCGGCGGATCATGATATGATCACTGGGCTTTTCCATACCCACACGAACGACCAGCTAATCCTGCTGGCCGTTTTCTTATGTCTATCACAACGGAAGGAGAATTTACAATGCCTACCCAATTAGAGAAACTGATCGCTGCCCAAGAACGGGCGGAACAGCAGAAGCATGAAGCGGAGCGCAAGGCAAAGCTGGCAAAGAAACAGATCGCGGAACTTCAACGCAAGGAACGAAATCACCGTTTGATCGTTCGGGGCGCTTATTGATTATCTGGAAATAAGGCTTTCATCCAGAAGGAAATCCTCGATGCCGACATACTGAATGCCGTTTTCATCCCGCCATGGTTTCACATAGTCTTTGACAACTACGATTTTCCTGAAGGAATCAGGTATTCTGATCAGGGAGGCCATCCAAACGATTGAACCGGTTAAACGATAGGAACGGCTATCGTTACGACGATACACTCCCCCTTTTTATCAGGAACCCATGTCGAAATCTCTTATTTTTTTGCAGATTTCGACATGGATTTCTATGCTGCATCTTGTTAAAGATTTCCTAGAATGTCCCCCAACTGCTCTATCATCCTGTCACTGAACAGATCAACTTCTTGTCAACAACAGTGCCAGAGGCACCATCAGTACCTCTGGCCTGCTGTAGTTTCGCTCAAAATGGCAGCTCGTTTTGTTGTTCAGGCTCTTCCGGTGTTACCTTGCGGGTGAAAAATTTGATTATCTCTGCGCTTTTTCTCCATGAGGAATCCACAGGGTTACAACCGCTCCGCCGCCATCCCGGGGTGTGATGTGAAGCGTTCCGCTGCACATCAATGCCAGCCTTTCGCTGACATTTTTCAGGCCTACACCATCGCCGCTCAACTTGGCGGGATCGAAATCCGTACCATCGTTGATAATGGTGATTTCGTTGCCATCCTCTGTTGCCCGGGTACGGATCAGGATATGAAGCGTGTCATAATCCGGATCCATGCCATGCTTAACGGCATTCTCAACGATGGGCTCCAGCGTCAGCGGTGGAAGGGAGAAGATGGCGGCTGGCGTATCATAGATCACATCCAGCTGATCCCCAAACCGCATTTTTTCGATGGCCAGATAAGTCTGGACATGCGCCAGCTCCTCCTCGAAGGGAATATTTTCAGTCTTGACCACAGCGTTGAAGTTCTGATGAAGATACTTTGAAAAACTGAGGATTGCATCTTTCGCTGCCTGGGAATCTGTGTCCACCAGGTAGTAGATGCTTGTCATCACATTGTAGATGAAGTGAGGCCGCATTTGCAGCACTTTTAAACCAAATTCCTTTTCAGCGTTCTCCTTGGCCTGGCGGACAGCAATGTCTGTTTGTTCTGACAGAATGAACACAAACATCACATACGCTCCGAGGATTGCCCCGAAGGATACCAGAAGCAGGCCATAAAAGAACATTTGCAGGATCAGTGCCGCCAGTGGCACGGCCATATAAACAAACAATGCCTGACGATGCTTGACGGTCAGCCTGTTTTGCCTGCGGAAGAGTCCGACAAGATTCAGAAGCATGATGCCTGCCGGCGGAACGAGCAGCAGGGGATAAAGTGGGCCGCGGCTGTAAACGCCTGACGTGCTGACGGAATAGATGATGGTCGTAAACTGGGTATAAACCAGCAGCACAATATAAACGATCCACAACCCGATCACTGTGATGAACAGCGGACTATGGTGCCAGCTTTCCCCGCACAGCTTGATCAGGTAAACCGTGAGCAGAGGCATCAGCAGGGAGGAAGTGAGCGATTCTATGAATATCATCGGCTTTATCAGGGTGACATGATGATAGATGACGGCATAACAATCGACTGTGACAGCCGAGGAACAAATGAACATGATGAAAAAGGTGAGAATAAAAAAGCTGCGCGTCCATCGTTCTACGGGACGGTAGACGATGGCCAGGATGATGCCCAGGGATGTCAGCACCGAGCCGGCCGCGCCTATGGCGAAATTTGCGAGCGCCGTCCAATCAATCATCGTCCTGTCTCCTGTTCCTCATCGAGTCCCTGATTTTTTGTGGGGGGAGGGTACGCTGATTTTTAATTTTTCCAGCTGTTCGGTCACTTCCTGGATACCCAGTGGCTTGACCAGAAAGCCTTTGGCCCTGGTTTTCCAGGCACTTAGCGCATAATTGGGATATGCAGTCAGAAATATGACATTGGTGAAAGGATTGAATGACAGCAGCTTTTCACACAGTTCAAAACCACTGGTCTTTCCCATTTCGATGTCCAGAAAGGCCAGGTCTATGCGATGATTCAACGCAAATTCCAGCGCCTCCCTGGGCTTTGTGAAGCCTGTGATTTCCGCGCCAGGCAACGCTTCGCTCAGCGTGCTCAGGCCACCGGCCAGAATGGGCGGCTCATCATCCACAATGATCACTGTCGGTATATCCTGGGAGAGCGTTTCATCCGGGAAGAGAAGGGAAACCTCGACACCCAGACATTTAGCCAAACGGGACAGCAATACCATATCCGGCACACGAAGCCCGTTTTCCCATCGGGCAATGCTGGAACGATCCACATACATCATTGAGGCCAGCTTCTGCTGGGTGATGCCTTTTTCCGTTCGAAGCCGCCGAAGCCTTTCCGCAAAGCTTTCCGGCATGGATCTTTCCCCCTTCCCGCTTTTCATTCCAACCTTTTCAGCTAATTCCTATCATATCGGAACAGCGCAAAGTTTTCAAGATGAATATATGGGAAACCATTGTGCCAATCTGGAACACCCTATTGATGGAGCTCCCCAAATATGAGAAAATAACATTGCGGTAGCATATGCTGCCACAATGCATGATTCAAAATGACAAAGCCGGAACGACTTTTTCGTAAATGAGGGATTGATTCCCTCTCGGAATAATCGGAGGTTAATGGTTTATGGGGAGACATCATCCGCCATCGCATGTTTCATTTTTCCGGCGCGGAAATCAATGGAACAGCGCATGAGGAAATCCAAGAGCCGTTCATTGCGGAACCGGGTAACCAATCAGTAAAAGTTGGATACATGTAACGGTGAAAGTACCCGCTGAAGTAACCGCTTTACGATATAATCGTGATGGAGTCCGACAGATACGTGCTGAGCCGGACTGCTTTCAGAGGTGAGTAAGGGAACCAGGACGAGCGAGACGCTCAAGAAAGGGCAAGGTGCACTGTATGTTCAAGATGAAAAGGGCATTAGCTCTGGTTTGCACGATCAATATGCTGTTTGGCAATCTGTCTCTGGACAGCTTTGTCATGGCCGAATCGCCCGCGATGGTGATGGAGGATCCGTCCGCCCAGGTGGTGGCAGAAGTTCCGTCCGAAATGGAAGCGGATAAAGCGGAGAAAGAAACGCGGAAGGATGGGGATGAATCCTCGCCGAGGAAAGATGACACGAAAGTGGAGGTCATCGACAACCCGATGGACCAGGTGTCCGTCGTGTCCATCAGCCTCGGAGACACCAGGGTGATTACGCTGGACACGGTGCTGGTCCTGAACATCGGCGCCACCCAGCGGATCGCCATCGCCGCGGACGCCCCGGTGAACGTGAATGTGTCCAGGAACGGCGGCAGGCCTGTAACGTACACGTACAACAACGGGAAGCTCGAAACCACTTTCGAAGCGGCCGCCGGTTCCTACGAGCTGTCTTTCTCTTCCGATCAGCATGTGGGCGCTTTCACTGTCCGCGTGGAGAATGCCAGGTCCTACGTGGCGGAAAACGCCGGTGTCAAGATCGAAAACAAGGATCAGTCCGAAAAGCCGGAGAAGAAGAACAAGTCCGACAAGGCGGAAGAGCAGAACACGGGAGACGCTTCCGTGACCGGGGAGACCTCCGCGCCTGCTGAAACCGTCGTCGAGACCACACTGGAAATCCCGGAGGCGGACACGGCTGTATCCACGGGATCCGGTTCGGAAGCGGCCGGCGATACAAACGATGCCGCGGACGAG
>JAFUZM010000255.1 GCA_017476605.1 Clostridia bacterium | reverse complement strand
GATCCTCAAAAAGGATCTTCCCGCATTCGCCCTGCTTTATGGAAAGGTTAGGCTCGGAAAAGAGTGCCTTTCGCATCCGGTTCTGATACACCCGTTTATCCGACTGCACCCGCAGTGAATGCACAGCAGGACCTTTGCCGGTATTGAGCATCCTTGACTGCAGGAAGGTATCATCTGCTGCCAGCGCCATCTCGCCGCCCAGGGCATCAATTTCTCTGACCAAATGGCCTTTTCCTGTTCCGCCAATCGCGGGGTTGCAGGGCATGAGCGCAATGCTGTCAAGGTTTAACGTCAGAAGAAGAACATGACAGCCCATACGTGCAGCGGCAAGGGCTGCCTCGCATCCCGCATGCCCGGCACCTACAACGATTACGTCATATGATTCCATGACCAAATCCTTTCAAAATCATACTTACTTATTCGCATACAAACGGATTTGCTTCATCACCGCTTCCGTTCCGTCTGAATCGGGAAGCGCGTCGAGTGCCAGGACAATCTCGTTTCGTGACTCATAAAGGTGGTGCAGCGCCTCTGTAAGCGAGGCTGCTGTCATTTCGCTCTGAGGGAGAACGCGGCAAAGTCCTCTGGCCTCGACAGAGCGGGCATTCAGCACCTGATCGCCACGACCACTATGATAGGGGATCAGCAGCGCAGGTTTCTTTAAGGCAAGAATTTCAGAAACAGAGTTGGATCCCGCGCGGGACAAAATGATGTCTGCGCAGGCATACGCATTCGGCATTTCCTCCGAAAGATACTCAAACTGGACATACCCGGGAATATTCGCATGCTCCTCGGAACGGTTCCCGCGTCCACAGATGTGCAGAATATCAAAGTCGGGGAGAAGCGAGGGGAGTGCCTCACGGAGCACTGCGTTCACGCTCTGAGCACCAAGGGAGCCGCCGGTCATCATCAGGATGGGCTTTTTCCCGTCAAAGCCTGTGAGGTCAAGGCCCTGCTGTCTGGTTCCGGAAAAAAGCTGCTTGCGAAGCGGGGTTCCGGTCACAACGCCTTTCTCACCAACCGCTTTGGCACACTCCGGGAAGGTCGTGCAAAGTGCACGGCAAAACGGCTTGCACAGTTTGTTCGCAAGTCCCGGTGTAATGTCACTTTCATGCATGACCACAGGAATTCTGAGGAGCGCTGCAGAATAGACGACAGGAACGGAAACAAATCCGCCTTTCGCAAAGACAATCTGGGGCTTCAGCTTCCGCAGAATGGAGATGCTCTCAAAGAAACCGGCAATTACCCTGAAAATGTCCGTAAAATTCTTCACATCAAAGTAGCGTCTTAGCTTCCCTGAGTGGATCGTATGATATTCTACCGAATCCATGGATTCGATCAGGCCTTTTTCAATGCCGTTTGTACCTATATAATGAATTTCCCAGCCTTCCTTAAGAAGCTCCGGAATGAGTGCCTGATTGGGGGATACATGTCCGGCAGTGCCACCACCGGTTAATACAATGCGTTTCAATGAACTTTCTCCTTGTCATAGTTTGAATATCAGTAAAAAAGCGAGCCAGGCTCGCCAAACCATCTGTGCGGACACATTATAGCAACAGGGGCAAAGCGGGTCAAGGCATAACCTTTTCCCGGAGGAGACGGAAAACTTTTCATCTCAATTTTTGTGCATCTGATCTTGACCTGTTCATCAAGGGTGCAAAAAAATACGCCTAAAAATCGTGACAAATGCCCAGAAACAAATCGGATTGAGCAATCAATTTTCAGAATCTCGCTTCCGGAAGGAAAAAGAAAAATAGCAGATTTTTGGAAATTGACATTGCTTTTCATATTCAATTTGTGTATTATGGTACGGCCCTGCGGAGATTGTGATGGAGAATCGGTTCTGTGAATCGTACGACTCCCGATCCCTGCAGCCCAAAATGGTTCCGGATTGCGATTTCAGAAAGGATGTTTACCATGAATGGAATTGATATGATGAGACCTGAATCTGAGAAGAAATTCCCGACCAGACCGGTCGCGCCGCTCGGCGTTATTGCAATGAATGGCTGCTCGGAAATTGGAAATAGAGTAAATGAGTATCTCCTTCGCTGGCAGGTAGCAGGAGAGCCGGATGGAGAAAGCGATCAGCAGAGTCTGCACAGCTTCTACGGAAATGACAAGAATGGTTTTTTGCTTGAGGCGACCTGTCCCCGTTTTGGAACAGGTGAGGCCAAGGGCATGATCCAGGGAACCGTCCGTGGATATGATCTGTTCATCATCTGCGATGTCGGTGCATACCAGTGCACCTATAAGCTGTATGGCAAGGAAGTTCCGATGACGCCGGATGAGCATTATGCGGATCTGAAGCGCATCATCTCTGCTGCCAGCGGCAAAGCCTATCGAATCAACGTCATCATGCCGATGCTTTATGAGGGACGTCAGCATCGCCGTTCCGCACGGGAATCGCTTGACTGTGCCCTGATGCTTCAGGAACTCGTAAACATGGGCGTCTCCAATATCATCACCTTTGATGCACATGATCCCCGCGTATCCAATGCGATCCCGCTTCATGGGTTTGAAAGCATCATGCCAACCTATCAGATGCTCAAGGCGATGTGCAAGACCTATTCGGATTTGCGCATTGATAAGGAGCATATGATGGTCATCTCGCCGGATGAAGGCGCACTCAATCGGAATATTTATTACAGCTCCGCCATGGGCGTCGATATGGGCATGTTCTATAAGCGCCGTGATTATACACGTATCGTCAACGGCAGCAATCCCATTATCGCCCATGAATACCTGGGCGACAGCGTAGAGGGAAAAGACATTTTCGTCGCCGATGACATCATTGCCTCCGGTGACTCAATCCTGGATCTTTGCCAGAACCTCAAGAAACGTGGTGCCGAGCGCGTGTTTGCCGGTGCAACCTTTGCCTTCTTTACAAAAGGACTTGAGGCATTTGACAAGGCACATGCAGAGGGGCTTCTCGACCATGTGTTTGCAACCAATCTGACCTATACGCCTCAGGAGGTGCTGGATCGTCCCTGGTTCAGTCAGGCAGACATGTGCAAGTACATGGCCTATGTGATTGCGACGCTGAATCATGATCAGTCGCTTTCCTATCTGCTGAATCCCTGGCATCGCATCGAAAAGCTTCTCACCAAGTATCGCAGTGAGCATCCGAATCTGTAAATAAAACTGACGGGCATATGCCCGTCAGTTTTTTATTGTGCCAGATGCAGGGTAAACGTAAAGGTGCTGCCGGCCCCCAGTTCACTTTGAGCCCACATGTTTTCGCCCAGAAGCTGCATGATTTCATAGGCAATGGCCAGTCCAAGACCGGTGCCATGTCCATGATGAGACTTGTCTGCCTTATAGAAACGCTCAAAGACATGGGGGAGGTCTTCCTCCGAAATCCCAATACCGGTATCCTTCACAGAAACGAGTATGGACTGTTCCCTGAGTACGGCGGATAGTGTCACGACTCCGCCATCCGGGGTATACTTAAACGCGTTATCAAGGAGTGCAATGAGTACCTGCTGCGTCCGGTCCGGGTTTCCTCTGACAGGAGGAAGCGCGTCCGGAACATCATAGACAAAGGATTTCTGATAATCCTCCGCATAGGGAGAATAGGTATTTCGTATCGTTTCAAGAATGAGTGTGGGATCAAAGGTGCTGATTTCCATGGATGCCGTGCCGCTTTGCAGCCGTGAGAGCTCCAGCATGTCGCTGACCAGACGGGAAAGTCGCATGGTTTCCCTCAAAACCGTGTCATAGATCTGCTGGCGCTGTTCCTCCGTCTTGACCAGTCCATCCCGCAGTGGCTCCATCAGAGCCCTCAGCGCTGTCAGGGGCGTCCTCAGTTCATGCGAAACATTGGCAACATAATCCCGCCGTGTTCGCTCAAGTCGCTCCGCACTGGTGACATCGGACAGAATGCCGACGCATCCATTGAAGGCTCCCGTGGAATCGAACAGGGGAGCTACGGAAACATGGAGCACGGATGTACTGCGCCAGATGGTCTTTTGCGTAGGCGCATGCGTTTCAAACGTGGCATGGAAGACGCCCGTGATGTCCGGAGCCTCCTCCGCAATCCTGGAGGCATCGCTCAGCGCCAGCAGTTCAGAAACCGCGGGATTTACCAGCGTCAGATGTTCCGATGCATCATAGGCAATGATTCCCTCGCTGAGTCCGTTAATAAAGCTCTCGAGACGATTGCGTTCCAGTTCCAGCTTTGTGATGGTACTGCCAAGTTCGGAGGAGAGGAAATTGAGCGCGTGTCCCAGTTCCCCATACTCATCCTTTCCGGTATCATCTGCACGCACGCTGAGATCGCCGCTCGCCATGATCAACGCGGTTTTACGCATTTCAGCAATAGGCCGTGTCATCCTGGAGGCAAAAAAGAAGATAAAGGGAAGCAGAACGAGTGCAACCACCACCATGGACATCATGATGGTGTTTGTGAGAACACGCACGCTGTTCATGACCTCAGTCATCGTCTGTGCCATAAATACGGCCCCTACAACCTCCGTCTTATAAAAAATCGGAACGGCGACTGCGACAATTTTATCCTTGAGGTCCTCTTCTGCTGAGCTGGTATCCTTCTGTCCAATTAAGCTGAGCGGATTTGAAAGCGTTCCGGAATAGGGGCTCTGCGTCGTGCTGACCGTGATGTCCTCAAGGATACCGACATGCGTAGCATTTTGGCCCTTGAGGACAGAGGGAAGCATGGAATTTGCCAGTGAGGTCGGCAGCCGCCCGACCTTACGGTCATCGACGACCTGCGTGCGAATCAGCGTTTCGCCATTTGTATCAACAACCCAGACCGTCGCCTCCCATTGCGATGTGCTGCGTCCGATGAGGGGAACAAGATAGCCTGAGGAGATTTCCCCGCTGAGTGTGCTTTCGATATAGCCGGCGATAATCTGCCCCTTCGGGAGGAGATCATCGACCTTGTTTTGCGCAAAGAGCCGCGGCGAAACAAGATTGTAAATGAGTAGCAGAAGCAGGGCAAAGATAATGACCGAGCTGTAGGCCAGGAGCATCGCACGGCGAAAGGATGTACTGTGTTTCATGAGATGACCTCGAATTTATATCCTTTGCCGTAAACCGTGACGATGTCCCAGATGGTGCCCATTTCATCGCAGGTAAGCTTCTGGCGAAGCCGTTTAATATGGGTATCAACCGTCCGTGTATCTCCAAAAAAATCGTATCCCCAGATTCGGGAAAGGATCTGTTCACGATCAAAAACCCGACCCGGATTTGTGATCAGCAGCGTCAGGAGTTCAACCTCCCGCGGTGTACATGCAATCGGCTGACCTTTGAGTCTCACGCTGTACCGTTCCGGCTGAATTTCAAGCGTTCCATAGCAGATCGAGGCCATGCTCTCCTGTGCATGAGCACCGCTGCTCTCCTCCTGAGGCGCCGTTCTGCGGAGAACCGCCTTGATCCTCGAAATCACCTCACGTGGGCTGAAGGGTTTTACAATGTAATCATCCGCACCCATTTCAAGTCCAAGAATCCGATCAATTTCCTCTCCGCGTGCTGTCAGCATGATGATTGGAATCTGGCTGGTTTTCCGAACGGTCTGGCAGACCTCCATTCCGCTGATTCCCGGCATCATCTGATCCAGTAGCATCAGGTCATAATGCGCTTTTTTCAGCATATCCAGCGCTTCATTGCCTGTAAACGCCGAATCATGCTCGAATTCCTCATTATCCAGATAGAGAGAAAGCGACTGATGGACAATGGGATCATCATCACAAATGAGAATTCGATATGTTTTATTCATTCCGGGCCTCCCGATTATGCTCTGGGAAAAGCACTGATTCTAAGCACTGTCTCAGCGTATGGAGTAAGAATCAGGTCATACACATCCCTCGAAACATACGAGGGAACATCCATGGGAGGTGCCTCCAAGACTCCGTTTTCCTGATCCCAGGCACCCGCAGTGACCGCCCGTGCAATCAGGCGGATGCCTGTCTCATCCTGCTCCGTGCGAATGGGAGCACCCTCAATGATGGCATGCGCAAAGGATTCCACCGCTTCCATCTGAGCGGCCTCCTGCGATCCATCCACGTTCTTTCCTTTGATTGGAGCACAGAAGAGGAGGGGACCGCGATAGATGGAAACAGCCTGATGATATCCGCTGCGAATGACCGGCTTCATCGGAAGGGTCAGCGTCACCGTGTCCCCATCATGCCACTGGCGGGAAATGACCAGGAAAGAATTCTCATTGCGGTCATACCTGTCGCCCTCGACAGTTGCAAAGGCATGCTCTGCCCAGCCCGGGATACGTAGCCGAAGCGGGAAGGCGACGTCATGATCCATGCTGAGATGAATGGTCACCGTCGACGTTTTGGGATAATCGGACTCTACATGAATCCGTATGGCCGTATCCTTGAGACGATAGCGAATATGGCAGGGCGCATACCCCATGGCACACAGTCCTTCATCTCTTGAGAGCATCCACTGATGCATCAGGAACCGCGGGATGACCGGCAAAATGGCGCAAAGCGCATCCGGATTGCTGTATGTGTAGATGGCCACGCCATCCTTTGAGAAGGGGAATTTCGTGGTCTTGAGAAGCGAAACCTGATTGGCCTGCTGTGTATGCTGAATCTCACGCATGCTGTCCGAGAAAGCGCTTAAGATGCCGTTATAGAACACCTGCTCCCATTGATCCGCAAAGGGCGTTCCCTCCTGGCAGGAAAAAATGGTTTCAATGGAGGCACACAGCTCCGCGCAGGACATGACCGTCGTCCCGCGTGCCGGATCGGTTCCGGCAAGAAGAGGATCCGCGGTAATTCCACCATTCAGAGCGCCGTGGAGACGGTTCATGCTGGCAAGCCCTCGCTCGGCCGCGCTGATCCGTTTTCCGCTTCCGGTAATGATCCCGCTCAGCGCCGTCGCTCTCAGTCCCTCACATAAAACCGCTCCATCCGACATCTGCTTTGTCTTTGCGATGAACGAATCCTCCTCATCCGATTCAGATTCGCTCTGAATCTGCCGCGAGATCGGAATCTTATAGGGAAAGGCGTGGAAAAGAGAGGTAAAATCGGCTCCCTGCTGGATCAGAAGGTCCAGGACCGGCAGAATTGCTCTTTGACCGGTAATGTTATATAGCGTAATTCCGGCGGCCAGCACATCCGCTGTATGTACCGCATCCTCATCCGAAAGCGGATGCTCCTTGAGAAAAACGGAAAGGTATTTGAAATACCTGAGGACAAAGGTCAGATAGGCTTTCTGTCCCGTCAGAGAATACGCCGTCATCACCGTCCGCAGCATGGCTGCACAGGCCTCGATGGACTCGTCCTTTGCTCCAAATGTACCATCTTCTCTTTGACTGGCTACCGCCAGATCCACAAGCGAGAGCGCACTTTGCTGCAGTTCCTGATCAGAAAGAAGCGCAGAGGTCAGCAAAAGTGCCTCAAGGTAACGAGGAGCATATAACCCGCCGGCCAGGTTCCCGCCAAAAAATGCGCTGTCTTTTCCGGCTTCCGGAACGAGAGACGGAACATGCGAAAGCAGACCGGCCCGCAGCGTGATCAGCTTTTCCTGCATGCTGCCGGATGCCCGGATGGCGCCAAGCGGAAGAGGGACAAACTGGTTACCAACAAAAGGGCTTCGATTAAAGAAGGATTTTGTAAGCATAGACACCTCCCGTGAAGGATCAAAATCATGTATTAAGTTTACATCCAATTTGGTTTTCCGTCAATTCATTGATCATGCCCTGTGCAAACAAGATATCAATCTGCTGTAGATGATTGACGCCATCTATGGTATACTTTGTTCATGTTCCTGACGCTTTCATCGTTCAGGGAGTATGAACTCTTAGTTTTTTTTGGGGGAGCACATATGGCAAAAGATACCGCAGCATCTCTGCAGAATGACGTCATCTATTCGATTTTTGTCCGCAATCACACAAAGGAAGGAACCTTCCGTTCCGTCATCCCGGACCTCCCACGTATCCGCGCCCTTGGCGTTGACGTGATCTGGCTGATGCCCATTCACCCGATCGGCGAAGTAAACCGCAAGGGCTCACTTGGCAGCCCCTATGCCATAAAGGATTATCGCGGCATTAATCCCGAATATGGCACAATGGAGGACTTTAGGGCTTTGGTAGACGCCATTCATGAACATGGAATGAAAGTCATCATCGACGTTGTCTACAATCACACCAGTCCGGATGCCGTCCTCAAAAGTCAGCATCCGGAGTACTATTACCGGAAACCGGATGGATCATTTGGAAACCATGTGGGGGACTGGACGGATATCATTGATCTTGATTACAGTAACCAGGCACTCTGGAAGTACCAGATTGACACCCTCAAGATGTGGGCTTCCATCGTCGACGGTTTCCGCTGCGATGTTGCCTCCTTTGTCCCGCTTGCGTTCTGGAAAAAGGCAAGGAAAGCGGTCGCCGCAATCAATCCGAACTGCATCTGGCTGGCAGAGAGCGTTTCCCAGTCCTTTGCAGAGGCGTTTTACGAAACCGGCGTTCAGTCCGTTCGTGACCGTGAACTGTTTGAAGCCTTTGACATCGAATACGAATACGATATTCATGAGGCAATGGAACAGTATTTGCACGGCGAAACGACAATCGGGCATTACCTTGCGCTTACAAATCTTGAGGAGTATCTCTACGAGCCAAACTATAACAAGCTCCGCTTCCTTGAAAACCATGATCAGCCGAGAATCGCCTCCCGCGTGAAAAGCACGGAGGATATGAAAAATCTTCTGGCACTCATCTACTTCCTTAAGGGAACGGCGCTGCTCTATGCCGGTCAGGAAGGATCCTACAAAAAGCAGACAAGCCTGTTTGATAAAGATCTCATTTCCTTTGATCAGGGGGAAGACCTCAGCTCCTGGATACAGATGCTTGGCAGGATTAAAAAATCATATCTGGAACCGGAGGATCGCTATTTTGCAGAGTGGAACAACAAAAAGGACATTGTCGTTCTGAGCCGCCGAGGAATCCGGCACAAAGTCGGCATCTTTTCACTGAAATCTCAAAAGGGGAAAGTCCACGTTCCTCTCACAGATGGCAAATACAAAAACCTGCTTACGGGCAAGGAGATGACCGTTGCCAATGGACAGGTGACCTGCAACGGAAAGCCAATGATTCTGGTAAAGCCATAACACGATGGCGATGCACTGTGATGCCTCCTTCGGGTATCTGGTCATGTACCGGCAGGCACTCCCGTGATGTTGCTTTTTACAAAGGCCGGTGTTAGAATGACATTGTCAGAAAGCAGGAACTTAAGGCTCGCGAAACAGCGGACCCGGATGGACCTGCAGATCTTTCTTTGATTGGAGGAAATAGCGCTGTCCTCTTACAGCGCATAAAAATATGGAAAAACGAATGATTCCTTTTAGCCCGCCGGACATTTCAGATCTTGAAATTGAGGAGGTCTGTTCGGCGCTGCGCTCCGGCTGGATCACAACCGGCCCGAGAACAAAACTGCTTGAACGTCGCCTGGCGGCATTTATTGAGACCGGATGTGTGGATATTGACTGCACGCAGGAGGAAGCTTCCAGGAAATATAGCAATCGTGTCGTCTGCTTAAACTCCGCGACGGCCGCTGAAGAGATGAATTTACGCATTTTGGGAGTTGGCCCGGAGGATGAGGTCATCGTTCCTGCATACACCTATACCGCAACCGCAAGTGCCGTGATTCATTGCGGTGCAAAGGTCGTTTTCGTGGATATTCAAAAGGACGGAGATCCCGAAACACATATGCCCGAAATCGACTATGATAAACTTGAAGCGGCGATTTCCGAAAAGACCAGGGCCATCGTCCTTGTGGATCTGGGCGGCATTATCTGTAATTATGATCGCGTCTTTGATATTGTAGAGCGTAAAAAATCGCTGTTTACGCCAGCCCCTTCAGATGGAACACCGCTGGGCGACCTCTCCTCCCGCATCCGGCATGCACTTGGCCGGATTGCTGTCATCTCAGATGCCGCCCACACTCTGGGCGCTTCCCGGATCGTTCATCCAAACGGAAATCCCGAGGGTCAAAGGCTGAACTGCGGGCAAATTGCGGATTTTACCTCTTTCAGTTTTCATGCCGTCAAGAACTTTACGACAGCGGAGGGCGGTGCAAGCACGTGGCGTCCGCTTCCTGGAATTGACGACGCTGAAATCTATAAGATGTACCAGCTGCTGAGCCTGCATGGTCAGAGCAAGGATGCCCTTGCAAAGACACAGCTGGGTTCCTGGGAATATGATGTAATCGGTCCCTGGTACAAATGCAACATGACGGACATCATGGCTGCCATCGGCTTGCGCCAGCTGGATCGTTATCCGGAACTGCTGAAAAGAAGAGAGGAAATCATCCAGAAGTACAACCATGCCTGCTCAGAGCTTGGCATTTCATACATGATTCATCATACGAACAGCATGGACAGCTCCAATCATCTCTATCTGATTCGCATTCCGGGCATCACAGTTGAGCAGCGAAACAGCATCATCGTACGGATGGCCGAGCTTGGCGTTTCAACAAACGTTCATTATAAGCCCATGCCGATGCTGAGCGCGTATAAGAATCTGGGATGGGAGATTAAGGATTTCCCGAATACCTATGACTACTATCATAACCTGATCACGCTGCCTCTTCACACATTGCTGTCGGATGAGGACGTTACGTACGTGTGTGAAAAGTTAAAGGAAGCCGTGCAGGAAGCAAAATAAGTCCTGCATCATCCCGGTTCCCTTCTTTTGGATTGTTTGAGGTGAAACTTATGCGTATTACCTGGATTGGAAACCATGAGGAAGGCCTTCCCGCCTTCAAGAGTGTTGCAAAAAAGAACGGCATAGATGCGTTTATCACGCTGGACGAGACAGCGTTCGCAAAGAGAAGTGCCGGCTCAAGAGAATATCTTACGGTATGTGAGGAACACGGAATTCCCTACTTTTTTGTGGATACCATTAAAGGGGAGAGGGCATTTGAAATCGTTAACGCCCAGAAGCCGGATCTGCTGGTTGTTTTAGGCTGGAGCGAAATCCTTCCCGAGCGGCTCCTTGACATTCCCACAATCGGTACGGTAGGGACGCATGCCGCCCTCCTGCCGCATAATCGCGGAAGCGCCCCCATCAACTGGGCTCTCATCCATGGCGAGCACGTGACGGGGAATACCATGATGTGGCTCAGCAAAGATGTGGACGCAGGTGCAATCGCAGATCAGATGGAATTCCCGATCACGCCGTTTGATACCTGCAAAACACTCTATGACCGCGTCGCCGAAACAAATGCAGAAATGCTTGAGCGGCTGATTGATGCGTTAAATAAGGGTGTGAAGCCGGTGTTGCCCATAGAAAACAAAACAGATGAGCCGATTCTGCCAAGAAGGCGGCCCAAAGACGGACTGATTCAGTGGGACCAGAGCGCACTAGATCTCTACAATTTCATCCGTGCGCTGACCATTCCATACCCGGGTGCATTCACGTTTTTAAACGGAGAAAAGTACCTGATCTGGGAGGCTTCCATTCTGCCCATGACAAGTCATGAAGTGCCCGGAACCATCCTCGGAACAGGAATCGGATTTGGGGATCACGGAACCGGAATCTGCGTCGCCACAAAGGATAAGGTGTTATGGGTGACGAGCATTGAGGATTCAGCTGGCAAAATGTATTCAAATGAGGCGCTGTACGAACTGAATCTCGGAGGAAAATTTCAGAATGAATAGAGTATTAGTCGTTGCCGCTCATCCGGATGATGAACTTCTCGGAATCGGCGGCATCGTAATTAAGCATACACAGGCAGGGGATGAGGTCCGCTCTGTCATCATGTGTGAGGGGGAATCCCTTCGGTATCATAATGATGTCGGGCAGAATACAGCCATCCAGGAAGCCGCTGATGTGATGGGCGTCAGCAAGGTATATCACCTCAAGTATCCGGATCAGCGGCTTGATACATATACCCTTACAGAGCTCATCACCCCGCTTGAAACGATTTCAGAGGAATATAAGCCAAACATCATTTACTGTCAGTCCGGATGTGATGCAAACCGGGATCACAAGATTCTCTTTGAAGCTGCAATGATTGCGTTCCGTCCGACAAGCGAATGGATCGAGGACTTTTACGGCTTTTATACCGCGTCCAGCACGGAGTGGGGCTACCCGAGGAATTTTGTCCCGGATACCTGGATGGATATCTCAGACGTCCTCGAAAAAAAGATTGAAGCATTTGAAAAGTATCACAGCGAAGTGCGAGCCTATCCGCATCCGAGATCCTCGGATGCCCTGAGATATCAGGCGCATTTCTGGGGAAATCAATGCTGCATGGATGCGGCAGAGGTGCTCATGACAGTGAGGAGAATCAAGCGATGACCGAGCAGCTGCCAATAGATCGAAAGCCATTTTCAAGGCTCATCAAGACCCTTCTGGATAAGGTCTTGTCATTATTTGCCTTAATCGTCCTAAGCCCGTTGTTTTTAATTGCGGCAGTCGGCATCAAGCTATCCAGCAAAGGCCCCGTCTTTTATAAAGCAAAGCGGATGGGGAAGGACATGACCACCCTGACCATCTATAAGTTCCGTACGATGAGAGTAGGAGCGGATAAAGAGGGCGCCATCACGGGAGCGCACGATTCCAGAATTTTTGCCTGGGGCGAAATTCTGAGAAAGACAAAGGTAGACGAGCTGCCCCAGCTGATCAACATCCTGAACGGTACAATGTCCATCATCGGCCCGAGACCGGAGGACATCCACATTGTCAATGAGTATTATACGGATGAGGAAAAAATCACGCTGAGCGTCCTCCCCGGTCTTGCCTGTCCTGGAAGCATCTTTAACTATACACACGGAGATCAGTATCTTGAGGATGAGGGAACAGATGAGGCATATGCCAACAACTTTCTCCATATCAAGCTCGCCCTCGATCTGTATTATCTCCGGCATTGGTCACTCTGGTATGATGTCCAGATTGTTTTTCGCACCATCGCGGCCATCCTGATCACATCCTTTACAAAAAAGCAGCCGGACTATCCCATGGAATACAAAGCAGTATTTAAGGACAAGTGATTCAGAAGTCAGCTTGCTGCCATCTGCCAGGTATAAAAAAAAAGCGGGGCAGAGCCCGCTTATTCATCCTCGAGGGATTCGTCTCCGTCCAGAAACAGACGAATTGCCTCATCTGCCATTTCAAAGTCAAAGCCGCGTCTTACCAATGCTGCTTTGACTTTTTGTCTGTCCTTGTACTCCTTAAGGTTCTTTCCGCGTGCCGCCTTTTCAACCAGGTGCATGGCCGAGGCAAGCTGCTGATCCTCCCTGTGATCGCCCTCCAGAAGGTTAAGGATGATTTCCTCTGCAATGCCTTTTTGCCGTAGCTCCATCCGTATCTTGTTTTTCCCGTACCCGCGCGCTTCTCTTTGGGCAATAA
Source organism: Clostridia bacterium (assembly GCA_017476605.1). Lineage (GTDB taxonomy): Bacteria > Bacillota > Clostridia > Christensenellales > Aristaeellaceae > Ventricola. The sequence goes on along the minus strand of JAFUZM010000255.1, from coordinate 33,621 downwards.
AGGATTTGGCATATGTCTCATCGTTGAGGTACCCGACAGAAAGAAGCTTCTCAATGACCGCATCGACACAGGGCTCACTGAATGCACTTTCGATCAGGGCGTCCCGCAGCTCCTTCTCGCTCCTGTTTTTGGCAGAAAGAAGGAAACCCGCCTTCTCCATGGCGTATTTTTTCTCATTGTTTTTTATCCAGTCAAGGATTTCCGCAGCGGAATTGACACCTGTTCCCTGGTGCCATGGGGATTCCTTAAAAAGGGAATGCGACATTCGGATCGTTGTCCCATCAGACAGGGACAACGTATTGATATGATTCCTGCGTGATATTTCAACAATGGTTATCTGCTCGTTATTCATGGATCACTCTTCTTCGTGCCGTTCTTTTTTCGATGATATGTAATTCGCCGGGATAGAAGCGGTAACACAGCAGGTAGCCGGAGAGAATCATCTGAATCATGGCCGCCATCTGTCGAAGTGTTACATAGTAAGTATTGTCCTCATTGGCTCTTCCAAGGCCTGCAATGAAAAGAATGAGCATAAACAGAAGGTTTGGAATGATGGCAACGGCACACTTTACATCAAAGTGTCTGCAGTCGATCATCCAGAGGATGAGCGTTGCCACAGAGAGGGCAGCCATCACGAGCAACCCGATCTGCGAGAAGATAAACAGATCGCCATAGGCATTGCGCTCAAATTCGCCCAGGGCAACCTCAATGATGGCGCAGATGGAGGAGCACACCGGGAGAAGGAAGACGATGCTGAAGCTCTCACGGATGCGGAAGAAAAAGACCAGAACCATCGCAAAGGCGAGAATGCCCGAGAAAATCTGAGAAATCCGCACAAAATCACTGATAAAGGTAAGGGAATCGTCCCGAAGTCCTTCGATGACCGTACGTCCTGCACAGTAAAGCAGGATATACCAACGAAAAACATCGCCTTTCTGCTTGCGGTTATTCTGGACAAAAAACCAGAGAATAAGGAACACAAGAATATCCCAGCAGAATTCATAAAAGAAGGTGGCCATCTGCCAGTACCAGTAGGTTCCAATTGGGATTTCTACCGCAAAGGGGAAAAACTGAAGCGCTTCATTCTCAACACGGAAGCCATATGCTTCCATATTAATATAGTTTCCCCAGCGGCCAATGGCCTGCCCAAGAATGAGGGCCGGGGCAATGGCATCCAGCAGATCGGCAAAGCGGACATTTTTGCGGCTGCAGGTAATTTTCGCTGCCAGAAGACCGCCGAATATGCCGCCATAGATGGCCAGTCCACCCTCACGAATGTTAAAAATGGCCCCCAGATCATCACTGTACATATTGAAGCGAAAGATCACGTAATAGATTCTGGCAAAAATAATGCCCAGCGGAATCGCAAGCAGCATGAAATCAATGACGGTTTCCTCTGCGATTCCATATTCCCGTGCTCTTGAAATGCATATCACCATGCCAAGGAGAATGGCGGCAACGATCAGAATTGCATAATAGCTGATTCCGGCGAACGCAATGCGGTCTATCATCGGCCTACTTAACATTGGTTTTCCTCCACATATTGAGAATCTCAAGTCGGTGTAGTATATCGCGATTCTTTGAAGAGTGTCAAGGAAGGAGATCAAAAACATGTCCCTAAACGCATCCGACAAGAAAGCATTAAATCCAACCGATTCGCCTTCCACTGTTTGACATTTACAAGGAAGGCAATTATACTTTCTCAAAACAACACAGAGCAAAAGGAGAAACCCTATGAACATTGCAGAGCTTATTTCAAAAATGTCCCTTGAGGAAAAAGCAAGCCTTCTTTCCGGTCTGGATTTCTGGCATACAAAGCCAGTGGAACGCCTTGGAATTCCTTCTACGATGGTCAGTGACGGCCCGCACGGCCTCAGAAAACAGGATCAGTCCGGGGATCATCTGGGAATCAATGACAGCATCAAAGCGGTTTGCTTCCCGCCAGCCTGTGCCGGCGCTGCCAGCTTTGACCGGGGTATGATGACAACAATGGGGGAGGCCATCGGAAAGGCATGCCAGCACGAAAACCTCAGCGTCATCCTGGGACCGGCAGTCAACATCAAGCGTTCTCCGCTTTGTGGGCGGAATTTTGAATACCTCAGTGAGGATCCCTTCCTTGCAGGCGAAATGGCTGCCGCCATGATTGAAGGCGTCCAGAGCCAGCACGTCGGAACAAGCGTTAAGCATTTTGCCGCCAACAACCAGGAATTCCGACGGATGTCCTCCGATTCCGTTGTGGATGAACGTACGCTGAGAGAAATCTATTTCCCGGCATTTGAAGCTGCCGTCAAAAAGGGAAAAGCATGGACCGTCATGTGCTCCTATAATCGTCTCAATGGAGAATATGCCTCTCAGAACAAATGGCTGCTCCATGACGTTCTGCGGGAGGAATGGGGCTTTGACGGGTACGTCATGAGCGACTGGGGCGCGGTCAGTGATCGGGTAAAAGGCGTCAGCGCCGGACTGGACCTTGAAATGCCTGCCTCAGGCGGATCCAACGATGCCCGGATCGTAAAAGCCGTAAACGACGGCCAGCTTTCCATGGAGGACGTCGATGCCGCCGTCACGCACATTTTAACCGTCATAGATCGTTACATTTCAAATCGGAAACCGGAGACCGAGTGGGATAAAGAGGCACAGCATGACCTTGCAAGAAGCATGGAGGAGCAGTGCATCGTTCTGCTCAAAAATGAGGATAATTTGCTTCCGCTCAAAGCAGAGGAACGGGTACTGTTTGTCGGCAAATTTGCGAAGGAGCCACGGTTCCAGGGTGGTGGCAGTTCTCATATCAACTGCATCAGGACCGAAAGCGCGCTGGATGCCGTGAACGGCACTGTCGACTATGCAATGGGGTACGAAACCACTGAGGATCAAAGCCATCCCGAGCTGATTGCAGAGGCCGTTCAGAAGGCTCAAAAAGCGGATAAAGTGGTCGTTTTTGCCGGCCTTCCCGACAGCTTTGAAAGCGAGGGGTATGACCGGACCCATATGCGCCTTCCGGATTGTCAGAATGCCCTGATTGATGCCCTCCTTGCCGTCAACCCGAATGTCATTGTCGTCCTGCACAACGGTTCACCTGTAGAAATGCCCTGGGTGCATCGGGTGAAGGGCATTCTTGAGGCATACCTTGGAGGCGAGGCCGTCGGTGGGGCAGTGGCAAACGTCCTGTTTGGAAAGGCCAATCCTTCCGGTCGGCTTCCTGAAACCTTCCCGGTTCGGCTTGAGGATACCCCAACCTCCATCACGTATGGCCGTTCCGGAAACTCGGTTCCATATTCTGAGGGTGTTTTCGTCGGGTATCGCTATTATGATCGGAAGGATCTTGCCCCTCTGTTCCCGTTTGGATATGGCCTCAGCTACACGACCTTTGCCTACAGCAATCTCAAAACTGACAAGGAAACAATGACTGCAAACGACGACATTCACGTATCCGTGGATGTCACCAATACCGGCGCCTGCCCGGGAAAAGAAGTCGTACAGCTCTATGTCCGAAATCCGGAAAACAGCAACGTCCTGCGTCCCATCCGCGAGCTCCGTGGCTTTGAAAAGATTGAGCTTCTTCCGGGCGAAACCAAAACTGTCCAGTTTACCTTAAACATCCGTGCATTTTCATATTGGAATATCACGTGCCATGACTGGTATCCGGAAAACGGAACCTATCATATTGAAATTTCAAAAAACAGCCGTGAACCTCTGCTTGAAACGCCGGTTGTTCTTACCGGGACACCTGTCGTTTTTGAGCCAGTAACGCCGGATACGCTGTTCATGGACCTCAAGAAGAATCCTAAGGCCATGCAGGCATTTTCCTCCCTGATGGAGAAGATGATGAAGATCTTTTCTCCGGATGAAAGCAAGAGTACCGCCGCATCCGAGGCCGTCACCGCTGAAATGGAAGCTGCGATGTTTGAAAACATGCCGCTTCGCGGTCTGGTGAGTTTTGGCAACGGTGCGATCTCCTATGATGAAATCGCTGCTCTTTGCGATCAGCTGAATCAGAAATAATGGCGCTTGAGATCATCCAAATCGGCTTACACCGATTTGGATGTTTCTCCATTGATCGAATGATTCGCTTTATCTTGACATCATTTTCATGATCATCTACAATATCTTGCGATATTTTCACAGCGGATTTTCCGCTGTGTTTATCTGTCCGCAGTTTAGCAAAACAGAAATTGGCCTGTTTGCGTAGTAAGCAGTTTGTCAGGTAACGGGCACTGACAAAAGTCACTACGTCGAAAGACCAGGTTGCTCGTTATAAGGAGGCCTCCTAATGTCCAGAGTTGGAATTGTCTTGCTTTTATGTGCTTTCATGCTTATATCCGGTTTCGCCATAGCTGAGCCCATCACCATCTGTGGGCTTGAATGTGATACAGAGGATACCGCCATTGATTTTGGCTCCATCAAAGTTGAGGATATCTCAGCATTGACCGATGCCATTTCCAAAATGCCGAATCTGACCCGCATCGACATGTTTGAAAGCCGTCTCAGCAAAGCAGATATGAACATGCTATTTGATACCTATCCGGAGATCACCTTTGGCTGGACCATCAGGATTTGGGAGCATACGATTCGCACAGATCAGACCGCATTTTCAACCCTTCACGGATCCAGCCCGGACCCGGCACATACGGAGGCGGACTTTGATGTGCTCCGGTTCTGCAAAAATCTGCGTGCCCTTGACCTCGGACACAACTGGATCGAGGATATTTCCTTTATTCGCGACCTGCCGGACCTTGAGGTGCTCATTCTCGGGCGCAATCAGATCAGAGACATTACGCCTCTTGCCGATCTCCACAACCTCGTCTATATCGAGCTGTTCAGCAACCACATCAAGGATGTTTCGCCGCTTGCAGGACTCACAAATCTTCGCGACCTCAATCTCTCTAATAACCCGATTCTCGATTTGACCCCATTGATGAAGATGGATTGGCTCGAGCGCCTGTGGCTTGGAAAATTCATGAATTATCCAGAAAATCAGAAGCGCGAGATCCTTGCGGCGCTGCCCGATTGTGAATTCTTTTGGGACTGGGGACCGACTGCCGGTACCTGGCGTGAGCATCCGCATTACTTTGAACTATACGACTTTTTCAGAACAACGGTCTATGTCCCATTTAAGGAGTAAAACGCATGAAGGTCTTTCTGCTGTGTTTCGTTCTTTTTTTCACACTCGGCATCGCTGATTGCCTTGCCTCTCCGGCGATTGATCTCTCGGGAGGGCCAAAGCCCAATCCCGAGTCCTATCTTTCGGACACGGTTTATGATGATCCGACTTTACATGTCGAAATCGAAACAACCTCCTACAAGAAAACCACATGCTATGTTGCCAGAATCTCCATATCGGATCCCGCTCAACTGAGAACGGCACCTGCGTACTCATTTGACCGTGACCAGACCGTACCGGCAGATGCTATCGCGGAGCGCGTCAATGCGGTTCTTGCAATCAATGGCGATTATTTCAGTTACCAGCTTCAGGCAGGAAGCTATCTGATCCGTCAGGGACATATGTATTTAAATAAGCCCATGTTTCGAAGGGATGTTCTGCTCATTGATGAAGCAGGCGATTTTACAATCATTAAGCCTTATCCCAGCGGAGACCCGAAAACCTTTGATCCTGAGGGAACCGGGATTGTGAATACGTTTAATTTCGGCCCGGGCCTATATATCGACGGTGAACGTCTGGACCCGGAATATTATGACAGCTATAACTATGCCTTGACCAAGCACAGACGGTGTGCCATCTGCCAGGTGGAACACGGAAAGCTTGACTATATCTGTGTCGTTACGGACGGACCCGAGGAAAACAAGGACGGCGGCCTCACCCTTCAGGAGTTTGCAGACTTTATCGGGACACTTGATGTCGATTACGCTTACAACCTGGATGGCGGAAATTCCACCGTCATGCTGTTCAATCTTAAGAAGGTCAATGCTATCGACCAGAAGTATCTGCGTCCGATCAGCGATATCATTTATTTCATAACGGCTGTGGAGTAAAAATGGGAACATTTCTTTCTGTCTTTGGAATTGGCGTTCTGCTTGCCGGCCTTGTCTATATTGCAGCTGAGCGCTATTTTACATACAATGCATTTTGTCAAAAGCGGTTTTTCCCGGTTTGCACGCTTCTCTCTCTTTTGCTTGCCATCTGCCTTTCAAGAGTCAATACGCTGATTTTCGGCGGTTTCATGACAAGACAGCGGTCATTTTTAAGCCTCTATCCCTACGATTATACCGTGCTTGGATTCCTGATCGGAGCTTTCCTCGGTGCCTGGATCGCCGCCTATCTGTGCCATGAGAAGGTGCTCATCGCCCTTGACATCCTTCCGTTTGCCTTTCTTGGCAGTCTGACTATTGAACGCATTTTTGAAGTATTTTCGGATTTCGGATGGGGAGCACTTGTCTACGATTCCCGCTGGCAGTTTTTCCCGCTCTCAACCGCAGACATGTACGGACAGTATCACCTTTCCGTCTTTTTCTTTGAAGCCGCCGCTGCGCTTATCCTGTTTATTCTTCTTCCGAAAAACAAGATCGGAACAGGGAAGAGCTTCTTTATGGGGATGCTTGTTTTCTCTCTGTCTCAGATGTTTTTTGAGAGTCTTCGTTCAGAAACGCTGCGTTTTGGCTTTGTCCGCATCCAGCAGGCTGAGTGCTTCCTCATTGTGCTCGTTCTGACCCTCACACAGATTCGTTACCTGGGAACGCGGCGGGGAATCGGTTTAGCAGTGCTCACGCTCATACTGCTTGCAGTTATGATCTTCTGCGAATATGCGCTTGATAAGCTCACAGAGATTCCGACACTTGTGATCTACCTCATCATGTGTCTCTCTTTGACCGCCACCGGGATCATCATCGCAAGGACTACCCACGGAGGATTTGAACATGTCAAGTGAGTACATTTCGGTAAAGCAGATTCTCTCTCTCTTAACGCCTGACCTGTCTCTTCAGGCACTCAAAGAAAACACAGAAGCGCTTCCTTCTGTCCAGATGTATCCGTGCTCAAAATGTCCATCCTTTGTGCCAAGCGAAGAACAGAAAGGAACGGGGCGCTGTAAAAAGCTCGGCTTCTGGTTTGATGAGTCCTTTACATGCGGGTACTGCGAAACCACAGAGCGGAAAAAGAAACCAAGGTTTTAACATGAGCTTCTCTGATTTTCCTTTCAAAGCTGTGCTGTTTGACATCGACAATACGATCCTCGACTTTGATGCCTGCGTAAAAGAAACACTGAAGAAGGGATTTGAAGATTTCCATCTGCCTGCCTATGAACCATGGATGTTTGGTGTATTTACGCAGATCAACAATGCACTCTGGGCGCGGCTGGAGCGAAAAGAGATCACCCGGACAGACCTGTTTGCGCGCCGGTTTCCCTCAATCTTCGACGTCCTGCACATTGAGGCGGATGCTGCTGCATTTGAACGCTATTTCCGTCAGCAGCTCTATAACAGTTCCATTCCGATTGATGGGGCAGAGCATCTGCTCTCAGCGTTATCCGGACGCACACAGCTTGGCGTAGCAAGTAACGGTCCCTATGCACAGCAGATGCATCGTCTTGAGGCCGCTGGCTTCACCCGCTTTTTCACGTATTTTTTCATATCAGAACAGGTTGGCTATTCAAAGCCGGATTCGCGTTTTTTCGATTGCTGCATAAGCGCAATCTCTCAGCATGAGGAAACACCTGTTCTGCCTGGCCAGATCCTCATGATTGGCGATTCTCTTACTTCCGATATGGATGGGGGAATTGCCGCACATTTCTCTACCTGTTATTTTGATCGACATAAGACCGGCGCAAAGGGGAGAGCGGTCGATTATCAGATCACCGCTTTGTCCGAACTTGAATCAATTCTGCGATAATAGTACGATGAGTAAAAAACTAGATCAGGCGTTTCAGAACGCGTTGAATCTCGGCTGCCAATGTAAATGCGGGCAGCAATTTGTAAGGGAAGGGAATAGCCTGCTTTGTCCCAATGGCCATCGGATCGACGGGAACAAAAAGGGCTACTTCAATTTTCTCAGTAAGCCGGTTTCCGATGCCTATACGGCCCGCCTGTTTGAGGCCAGGAGCCACATTCTCAATCAGGGCTTCTTTGACGGCATTTTGGCCTTCCTTTTGCCGGAGATCAGGGAAGACGCCAAGATTCTTGACTGCGGTACCGGAGATGGATACTTTCTGAGGTCGATTCTCTCTCAGATTCCGGGCAGCAGTGGGGCAGGAATTGACCTGAGTCGGTATGCAATTGAGCAGGCAGCAGATCTGTCCGCGCTCTGGTGCGTTGCAGACCTTCGGTCTCTTCCGTTTCCAGACCATTTGTTTGATGTCATTCTCGACATTTTGTCTCCTGCAGATTACCGGGAGTTTCGGCGTGTGCTTGCTCCCTCCGGAAAGCTGATCAAGGTCATTCCGGGGAGAGAACACTTACGAGAGATACGGGAGGCACGTAAGCTTTCTCCCGTTCATGAAAGTCTCTCCGAGGAGCATCTTGCAAAAGAAGCCCGGATCCTGCGGCGGGAAGAACGGCTTAAGACGTTTTCGATCAATGAGACGGAATGGCAGAATTTCATTTCCATGACTCCACTAAATCAGGATCTCACGGAGGATGAGCAAAGGGAGCTCGCCATGCATCCTTCGCCCACAATCACCGTTCACTTCGTTCTCATCACAGCCGCATTATGATCTCTCTTCTGCTAAGAAATTGGATGGATAATTCCCATTGCATAAATTCCGCCAAAACGGATTTCTGTTCTTGCAATCCAAGGGTAAATGCTGTATTATTTAGATGTTAAGAAATCAGGATGCAGGTAATAAGATGACAGATATAGTGATTCATGGCTGGGATGATCTGCAACAGGCTGTGTTCGGAGATGTCTGGGACGACAAGATCAAGCGATATCGGGATAATCGCATTTATCGCGGTGTTGGAGATCTCTCCTGGGCGCTGATTCCATCGCTCAATCGTATCTGCTATCACAATTTGAATCTGGAATCTCAGATCCTTAGAAGCTTTCGCAAGTATGGATATGCCGAGCTCGCGGGATATCAAAGCTTCTGGCAGGTATTGACCGTTGCACAGCATCACGGCCTTCCGACAAGGCTGCTTGACTGGACCTATTCGCCGCTTGTTGCTGCGCATTTTGCAACGCAGGACATCTCCTGCTATGACCGGGATGGGGTCATCTGGTGCCTGAATGTTCCGGATTTCAATCCCTACCTTCCGAATGTTTTCCGCAAACATCTTGAAACAGAAAACAGCAATATCTTTTCCATCGACATGCTGGAGAAGACTGCTCCGAACCTTGAGGCGCTGTCCTCACTTGCAGATGAGCCTTTTGTGCTTTTCTTCGAGCCGTCTTCCATGATCGACCGGATCGCAAACCAATATGCACTTTTTTCTGTTGTAAGTGATGCCTCCTATCTGATCAGCGAGATCATTGACACCCATAAGATTGAGTGTTGCCGCTATATCATTCCAAAGTCCGTCAAGCTTGAAATTCGAGACAAGCTCGACTACATCAACATTTCCGAGAGAATGATCTATCCTGGTCTCGACGGCATTTGCCGTTGGATTCAGCGACGTTATTCCAATCTTGGTCCCACGTACAATCGGGACCGCAATTATCACGGGGATTAAGCAGTTTCCTGCTTAGCCAATATAAAAATATTTTGATGGAGGAATACCATGAAGAAGTTTGTTGGACTCTTTGCTGTGCTGGCCTTGCTCATTGCGCTGACCGCCTGTGCATCCGCAGCAACAGAGGTAGTGATCTGGCACACGTTTACTCAGGGGCAAGAGGCAGCTTTGCAGAGCTATGCAGATGCTTTCAATGCCAGCCAGGATGAATATGAAGTAAAGCTGATCACACAGGAGTATAATGGCTTTACCAGCACTGTCTACCAGGCAGTTGCAAGCGGTGAGGGACCGAGCATTATCTTTAACTATGGTTCCGAAGCTGCAAACTACGTCCTTGATAACAAGGTCGTCGATCTCAAGCCCTATATCTATGACAGCGAAATCGGCATGGTTGATGTATACGAGTCTCTGCCGGCAACCCTTCGCTCCGAGGTAGAAGGATTTGAAAAAGAAGGCATCTATTATCTCCCTTGCTATACCACCGGTCCTGTTCTCTTCTACAACACAGCGATCTATGAAGAGATGGGATTTGAGCCCCCGAAGACCTGGGACGAGCTTGCTGAGCAGTCCAAGGCCATCTTTGAGAAGACCGGCGTATATGGATACTCCGGTGCTGACGGCCTGACTGACCTCATGCAGACACTGATTCTGCAGAGCGGAAACGGCTACATCGACGTAGAAAACAAGAAGGTTCTTTTTGATACCGAAGAGACCCTCAAATGGCTGACCTGGTACGGTGAGAACACGCAGAATGAGTACTTCCTCGATGGCCCGACCATTGATAACTACATTTCTGCTGATTTCAACGCAGGCAACGTCGCTTCTTACTCCGGCTCCTGCGCAGGCGAGCCCTACATCACGCTCGAAACATTCTCCTGCGCGCCACTGCCGCGGAGCATCACAACCGAATGGTATCCGTCCTGGAACCGTGGCCCCATCGTATTTGATCAGGGTGAGGATGTAAATAAGGGCGCTTATCTGTTTGTGAAGTATATGCTGACTCCTGAGGTCAATACGAACTGGGTGCAGGCTGTCAACGCTCTGTCTCCATACGGAACCACTCAGGCCAGCGATGCTTATAAGGCATACACGGATAACTTAAGTGTTTCTTTGCAGGCACTTCAGGCTAACCTCGATATCGCCGGCGCTCTGCCGAACGTTACCGGTTCTGCCGTTGTCCGCGATAAGCTGAAAGAAGCTGCCCAGAAAGTTGGCGGCGGTGTTGATCCTGCTGAACAGCTGAAGGCACTTGTTGACGCTTGCAATGCAGCTCTGCAGGGAAAATAAACTCTGGCTTGTTAATGAGGCTGATGGAGGAATCTGTCAGCCTCATTTTAAAAAAATAGGAGGAACAGAGCGATGCGTGTTATTCTTGACCATGTGACCAAGAAATTCGATGACTTTACCGCCGTTAGTGACTTTAATGCGACTCTCGAAGATGGAGAACTGGTGTGCCTCCTCGGGCCTTCTGGATGCGGCAAATCCACGCTTCTCAATATGCTTTCCGGGATACTGCCATTGACGGATGGACACATCTTTTTCGATCAGGACGATGTGACGAAGTTGCCTCCTGAAAAAAGAGGTGTCGGTCTTGTCTTTCAAAACTACGCCCTTTATCCCCACATGACCGTGCTTGACAACATTTGTTTCCCTCTTGAAACACAGCACGTTCCTAAAAACGAACGCATCGAACGCGCCAACGAGATCGCAAAGCTGGTTCATGTTGATATGCTGATGAAACGTCGCCCCGGCGAGCTCTCAGGCGGTCAGCAGCAGCGCGTTGCCATTGCCCGTGCTCTGATTAAAAATCCACGCCTTCTCCTGCTGGATGAGCCACTGTCCAACCTTGATGCACGTCTGCGTCTTGAAATGCGTGAGGAGATCCGGAGAATTCAGCAGAATACCAAAGTTACCGCTGTTTTTGTTACACATGATCAGGAAGAAGCACTGGCGATTTCGGATCGCATCATTCTGATGAAAGCCGGCGTCATGCAGCAAAACGATCTTCCTCAGAACCTTTATGACCATCCGGTCAACCAGTTTGTTGCAAACTTCCTTGGCAATCCTCCAATCAATAACATCCCCGGAACCATCCGGAACCATCAGTTCTTTGCTGATGGGGCGAAGGAGGGCATTGTTCTTGATCTGTTCAAGGACATTGAGGACAACCGTAGGGTAAATCTTTCGATTCGTGCAGAGGCATTTCTCCCAGATCCCGAGGGACCTATTCCGGCCGATGTGGATCGCGTTTACACGATGGGAAAGGAAGAGATGGCTTGTCTTCGAATCGGTGATACTGAGTTCAGAGCGTATATTGATGCCGAGGTCGGCCTCCTGGCAGGTGAGCGTACACATCTGAATGTCCGGCGCAGAGGTGTGTTTGTTTTCGATCTTGAAAGCGGGGAACAATTAGCATGAAAAAGACTTCCTCTGAGAATGAACTGATTCGTCGCAGTGCATTTGAACGTTTCGAGCCTTATCTGTATCTGCTTCCTTTTTTCCTTGGTGTTGCGATCTTTACCCTGTATCCGGTCATTAATGTTATCCTGATGTCCTTCAAGGAAAACTACAGCATTCTTTCCAAGGGGTTTTCTTCCATCGGCTTTGATAACTACCGGAAAACACTGAGTGATCCAAACTTCGTTCAGGCAATTGTGAATACCATCAAATACGTCCTGCTCGTTGTCCCAATTTCTCTGGTTCTTGCCCTGGTGCTTGCCAATCTTCTGAACCAGAAAATCCAGGGAATCGCGATTTTTCAGAGCATCTTTTTCCTGCCGATGGTCACAAGCATCACTGCCGTCGGACTTGCCTGGAAATTCATGTTCAATAACCGCGGCGTCATCAATTTCTTCCTTAGTTTTTTCGGCGTTAAGGCGATTCCATGGCTGCGGTCCACTCAGGGCGGCGCCTATAATATGACAGCTCTGGTCATCTTTGGCATCTGGAATATTCTTCCGTTTACCATCATTCTTCTGCTGTCCGGCCTGCAGAACATTGATCCTCAGTATAAGGTTGCCGCAAAGGTGGATGCAGCATCCAGCCTTAGAATCTTTTTCAGGATCACCGTTCCGCTGCTTGCACCGACCATTTTCCTTGTCTGCATTGTCAATACGATCAGCTGCTTCAAGGTCTTCTCCGAACTGTATCCGCTCTTTGGCGGCAATCCGGGCTCCATGGGCAATCTCTATACCGTTGTCTATTACATCCGAACCAGCATGATGCAATATCGCGATTATGGTGTTGCCTCTGCTGCTGCAATTCTGCTTTTCCTGTTCATCTTTGCCTTCACCATGCTCCAGCAGGGTGTCAGGAAAATCATCGCAAAGAGGGGGTAGAGGGTGATGAGAAAAGTATCCACGATTCTGATCTATGCGGTCCTGATTTTTACAGGAATCATCATGTTCTTCCCGTTCTTCTGGATGTTCATGTCTGCCTTTAAAACCAGTTCAGAGGTGACCGCTTTCCCGCCGGTATGGATTCCAAGTTCATTTTCTTTGATCAATTTTAAGCTGGCCTTCCAGAAAGCACCGTTTTTCCGGTATTTCCTGAACTCCGTGATCGTGATGCTGGCCAGCGTCACCGTAACCACGATTACATCCATTCTGGCTGCTTTTTCCTTCTCACGTCTTCGTTTTAAAGGAAGAAATACACTGTTTACCCTGTTGCTCAGCATGATGATGATCCCATTTGAAATGCTGATCATTACAAACTATCAGACCGTCATTGCCCTTAAAATCTATGATACCATGTGGGCTCTGGTTCTTCCTTTTACCAGTTCGATTTTCTATACGTACATTCTCAAAAACTTCTTCGATACCGTTCCTGACAGCCTGTACTGGTCTGCACGAATTGATGGTTCCAGCAACTGGAATTATCTGTGGCGCGTCATGGTTCCAATGGCACGGCCATCACTGACAACCGTCATTCTGCTGAATGCACTGGCCAGCTGGAACAGCTTCATGTGGCCGATGTATGTCATTCAGACGCCGGCTTACCGTACACTTCCCTGGGGCCTTCAGGTCTTTACAACAGAGGCAGGCTCCAATCCGGAACAGCAAATGGCTGCATCTACAGTCATCGTTCTGCCGATGATCATCCTGTTCCTTTTTGCACGCAAATATATCGTTGGTGGCGTTGCAAGGGGAGGATTAAAAGGTTAACCGTTTTCTTTTTCATCTGTTATTCGTTACTATTCTCAGAGAATAAGTAAGTAAAATAAGGCTTTGAGTACCAGGTTGGTATTCTTTGGTTTTCCTATCTGGTGGTAACGCGAGCCTTCCATCATAGACGCATTCAGTGAAGCCTATGATTTTCGTGGAAAACCGCTACTGCAGGATACAACACAAAGGCATTACGCTCTTGTAGCCTAAAAGCCCTTGAAACAAGGCTCCGCCAAGTTCAAGGGCTTTTATTATGCCCGGAGCACTTCCGGGGTGGCTGCTGCGAAGAGTGCCGATTCCCACTTTTCAGCGATAACAACCGCTCAACGATAGAATGGGTATCGCTACCAGGCACAGGTGAACTACTACACGGAATTCATCAAAAACCGTGAGGACTGGGACTTCGCGGGAATGTACACGGACGAAAGTGTGACGGGTACATCCTCTGCAAAGTGCGGGGGCTTTCGGAACATGGCGGCGGATGCCCTGTGCGGCAAGATCGACCTCATCATCACAAAGTCGGTCAGCCGATTTGCCAGAAACACGGTGGACAGCCTTACAACCATAAGGCAGCTTAAGGAGGCAGGCAACCTCAGCCCCATATGTAAGCAAAATCGTAAACGGCAAGGAGCAGCTCGTGAATAAAACCTTTTTTGCCATGATGGAAAAACTGGGCTACAACGTCCGGCTCACTTATGAAAAAATCGAGGAGGAAGAGCAATGAGCAAGAGTCTGATCATCTACTTTTCAAGGGCTGACGAGAACTATTCCGTCGGCTGGATCGAGAAAGGCAACACGGAGTATGTTGCAGAGTTTGTGCAGGAACTGACCGGGGCGGATATGTTCAAGGTCGAGCCCGCCGTTCCCTATGCGGCAGATTACAAGACCTGCATCGAGGAGGCAAAGAAGCGTGTCGGCAATGCTCCTATCAAGGAAAAACTGACGGACATTTCCGCTTACGATACCATCTATGTGATGAGCCCTATCTACTGGGGAACCTACGCGCCAGAGATAGAGACGGCACTTGAGGGGCTGGACTTCCGAAACAAAACCGTCCGGGTCATCAGCACTCACGAAGGTTCCGGGCTTGCCAGCATGCCGCGCGATGTGAAGAAGATGTGCAAGGGTGCCGATGTGGATATGAAGGGCCTTGCCATCCAGGGTTCGCAGGCTAAGAACTCAAAGCAAAAAGTGGCTGATTGGCTGTAAGGCAAATCGGAATTTGTGAGGTTAAAGCATACCTTAGAATTCATACATGATTACAAATTTGCATTTAGAGGGATAGAAATGAAAATAGAGATAAACAAATTGACACCTAAGATGTTTTTAGAATTATATACTTCGGTAGGTTGGGAGCCACCTTGCGTGGAACAGGTGGAAAAAGCTCTTGAAAACACTATAGCTACGTTTACAGTTAATGATGAAGAAAAAGCTGTTGGGATGGTAAGGCTTATCGGCGATGGGAGTATGTCATTTTATATCAAAGACTTTGCGGTAGTGCCTTCTTATCAATTTAAAGGGGTTGGAAGTCTTTTGATAGATGCTTTGGAAAAGTATATAAGAGACAATATTCCTTCCGAATGGGCTGTGAGTTTAGAACTTATAAGCACGAAAGAGGCAGTGGCTTTTTATAAAAAGAAAGGTTTTGAGGAAAGACCATGCGATTGGGATGGCCCAGGAATGTTTAAGATGATTCGATAAATTCCAGTTTAACGAGGTGTCGATGATGAGTTTTTATGGGTGTTCAGCAACCGTTAAAAAGCTTGCACCCCCTAAAGCCGATTTGCACCCCCTAAAATGGCTTAGGGTGTGCAAAGAATGGTTTTGTATCGAATGGTACGCTAAGGGGAAGACCATCGTAACATTCGCTACATCGGGGGAATCGGAGCTCGGCGAATCCTCAAGTACTATTCAGGCACGTGCACCGGAAGCAAATGTTGTTGATGGTAAGAAGTTCGCAGGAAGTGTAGGGGAAGTGGAACTTAAAGTATGGGCGGATAATGATCTTTAATCACATTATCGAGGAGGGAAAAGCATTATGGCACGGGGAAAGAAAATTACATTGTTTCTTATGGATGATGATCCGTCCGGGAGAATAAAGTGTTCGCTGGCCAATTGGACTGGTGTGGCCTACAAAATTCCTAAGACGATGCTAGATCAAAGTAAAGATATTCCAGCACTCAAGCAGAGCGGCGTCTATTTTCTCTTTGGTGCAGACAATAATGGCGAAGAAGTAGTTTATATTGGACAAGCAGGCGTTAGAAAGAACGGAGAGGGACTTTTGTTTCGCATCCAGGAGCCTCACAATTCTATAGATTGGTCAGAGGCTGTGATGTTCACCACAACTAATAATTCTTTTGGGCCTACAGAAATCAGCTATCTTGAGAATAGATTCTGCAATCTGGCTAATTCAGCAGGAAGATTAAAGGTCGTAAACAGTGTGGAGCCAAATATCGGTAATCCTACAGAGGAAACGGTAAGTGAACTTGAAGAGTTTATCGATTATGCAAAAATATGTATGGGGTCAATGACAACCTTTGGCAATAAGGTTCTTGAGCCTTTGGTATCTTCGAAAGCCGGGAATAATGAGCCGGTTCTTACTATGAGTTATAATTCCGCAAAAGCAACAGGTAAAAGAACAAATGATGGCTTTGTGGTATTGAAAGGCAGCGTCATATGTGGAGAGCTTGCGAGGGCCTGCCCTAACCATGCAAAAGCTGATAGGATGAAATATGCATCAAGCATAGATGAGAATAATACACTGATAACAGATCTTCTATTCTCAAGTCCATCCGGCGCTGCACAGTTTGTTGCCGGTGCATCAGTAAGCGGTAACATAATGTGGAAAGACTTAAACGGGAAAACGCTGAAGGAAATTGATGCGCAGACTGAGAAGTAAATTAGCTGAGCTATAGGTCTGGCCCATGCCTTTTCTTCAATATGGGCGATAAATTCATCCTCAAACGGACACCGCAGCAGGATGATTTCTATCACCTGATGAACGGTAATTTCTGTAGCGAAGTCTGGGATGCAGCCAGCCAATACGTCTATACAACGCTTCAGGGAGGCTTCATCATGAAGGGGTGGACTAACGCTGACCGTATGGTGATAGCCTGCTGCAACGATGGTACAAGGCCGGTTATCTTCAAGATTGAGCGAATTGACATTCCAGTGGCCGACTGATTGACTATTAAACAAATTCCAAATTTCACGAAGGGAACAAAGGATGACAGCTAGTATTAAACTTCGCGCGCTCCAAAAGGATGATCATAAAATCGTACAGAAGATGTTCGCCGAATTCAACGCTTCTGAATTTGGCAAATACGATCCGATAGAGAACACCGATGAAGCGCATGTTCTTGCTTTTCTTGAAAACATGATGCAAAACCATGTGATCTACGCAATCACACCGTCAAGTTCCGATGAGATGATCGGATATATCTGCTTCCACATCACCGAAGGGGAATATGATATCGGCTATATGACCTTAACGGAATACCGTAGAACAGGTATCGCTACAGCAGCGTCGGAGATGGCAATGAAAAAAGTGAATGAAGAGCGAGGAGCGACAGTTTTTACCGCGACCGTTGCCGCGGAAAATAACCCATCTGTTAGAGTTCTTGAAAAGCTCGGTTTCTCGTTCGTATCTGAAAAGTGTGTCAAAAAAGAGGATAACGTTACGGAATACTTCATTACAGAAAGGCAGTACGAAAAACACTTTTCTTGTGACGTTTGAGCAGGCCAATTCCTGGTTGTCGAAATGAGGAACATGATCCGCAGACACATCACATCTATGGTTGGCTCCAGAGTGTGAGTATCATTGCGGGATCTCGACCTCCTCACGATTGGTCTTGTAATAGATATCTGGACAGAGAAGGGCAAAAATGAGGTCTCACTCATATCGAGCCCAGCAATCTAACTCTGATGCCTTTTAGTCATGAAAAAACCGCTCAGGATGATCTCCTGGGCGGGTTGCTTTTACAGGCCGTATTTATTCCTGCGCCTTTGAGCGATTGCGTAGACCTCTTCGTCTTCTCTGACACCAACAACAACTATGAGCATTTTTGTTTCCATTCGGATGAGCTTGTAAACAACACGGATACCTTCGCCACGAAGCTTTATCTTCAGCATATTGGTTAGGTTTGTTCCGTGCTTGCTTCCGAGAGGCTTTCCGTACCCACCTTCATCCTGGGGAAGAGGATTCTTCTTCACCTTTTTGATCGCTTTATCAACGAGAATTTGTTTGCTGCGCTCCAGATCTTTGATGTCTTTTCGAGCCTCAGGCAGATAATCCAATTCCCAGTTCATTCGAATTCTACCTCTCCAACGCTATCGTACTCTTCCTGCGTGATGCCGAGTTCACGATCCATCTCTTCTTCAGAAATGAGGGTTGAAGAATCAAAGTGTTCCATTCGTTCCAGCGCTAGGGACAGCAACTCATAGTCGTTGAGAATATCCATCAATTCAACATACTCCTGTGGGGGGAGAATTACAACTTCTGCCTCGTTATTTTTCATAACAACTTTAGGCCCGGTCTTTTTTACGTCAGAAAAAATCTGACCAGCGAGTCCCCTGTTGAATTGAGAAATCGGTACAGTGCGGTTTACTGCACTTACGACAGAGAGCATACGATCATCTCCTTTCTTCGCTCTCTATGATAACGCAAAGAAGCCTGAAAATCAATACAAGTATCAGCAAATTTACTGATTTATTTGTTGACAATACAGTAGGAATTACTGGGAGAGAGAACAAACAGCTCGCCGGGGGAATGATTTCCAAAGAGAAATAGTGTCTTCATTCTGAGAATATTATTCCCAGACGATAACTTCTAGAACTTCTGTGAATAGTAACGTTTTTTTCACATAAAGGTGCCGAAAAAGTTTTAAAAAGCACTTGACACATCCTCTTAATAATGCTAGAATTCACACGTTCGTTAATTTGTGGGTAGGTTCCCGAGTGGCCAAAGGGAGCAGACTGTAAATCTGCCGGCACCGCCTTCGATGGTTCGAATCCATCCCTGCCCACCATTTTTTATGCGGAAATGGCGGAATTGGCAGACGCGCTAGATTCAGGTTCTAGTGAAAGCAATTTCATGCAGGTTCAAGTCCTGTTTTCCGCACCAACGCCAAAGATGCTTAATAGCTTCTTTGGCTTTTTTGCTTAAATGATTTTAATATTGATCGTTCAAATTTAACAAAGATTCTTTCACATCTGAACAATCCTAATTCATTATTTGAAAGGGAAAAGTTGACTCGACAGTTGACTCAGTTCAATACCTGAATATTCTCTAACAAGGACTGGTTTTGATATATGCGTTGTTAACTGTGGCTACCGCCTCCTCCTTTTTTCAAATAACCTGACCATGTTCCAGCGTAAGAACGAAATTGCTACGTACAGTGGTTGGAATAAAGAGTCTTCATCTCTGACAGATACGCAGATTGGTGTTCTTGCTTCTTCACGTGATAATCCGAATTTGACGAAGCCACAACTGGCTATCATGCTTCATCGAAGCAAAACAACCATTGATAACACTCTTTGAGTGCTGAGGAAGTATAGCTTATCAATCCGGGGCGGTTTCAACAAAACAGCTACTGACAGGTGACGGTTCATCAAGAAAAGAGTCTTAGCCAGATAGGCAATGCTGGAAGTATCTATAAATCGGATGATAAATTGGGTGATAACCGGGTGATAACTGGGCGATAAACTGGGTGATAAATCATGACGAGTTGAGAATAATTGGTTTCAACGCAACGGATTACTGACAGGTGACGGTTTATCAAGAAAAGAGTCTTAGTCAGATAGAAAACAACTTCATCGAAGAATCTATCAAGGCTATCATCTATGCTTAGTATCCTCCGACAACAAGCGGGAGGAGAGACCGCATTCATCAAAATGCTCCCGTCATGTATGATAATAAGCTGGTAATCACATCGCAATTTTTAAGAAGGAACAACACAACCACCTTTGGATATCTAAAGGAAGCGAAAATCAAAGGTGTGAGTGAATTTAGATTCAGTCGGTATGCCACTGAGAGCTAAGGAGGAATTTATACTATGAAATTGGGCTTTATTGGGCTTGGACATATGGGTTCTGCCATACTAAACGGTATACTTGAGCACCGTCTGGTTGCGCCAGAAAATATATATGTTTCAAGAAAGCATCCGGAGCTTTCCTCAGATCTGGCAGCGCTTGGCATTCATGTTATGTCCTCAAATAAAGAGGTTGCAGCGCACTGTGATACTGTTGTGCTGGCGGTAAAACCATATCTGATTGCGCCTGTTATTGATGAAATGGGGGAAGAGCTTCATCAAAAGCTCGTGTTGTCCATCGCTGCCGGCTGGACGCCAGAACGGTTTAGTGCAGCCTTGCCTCATAGCCGGTTCATCTGCTTAATGCCGAATGTTCCTGTATCCATTGCAGAGGGATGCACAATGATCAATGCTGAAGGCCAGTATACTAAGGAAGACATGGATGCAGCAGAATATCTGTTCCAGTCCATTGGACAAACACATGTTGTTGAAGATCGCATCTTCAGTGCCTGTGGTACTCTGACTGGCTGCGGTCCGGCGTTTGTCTTTGAATTTATCGAGGCGCTGTGCGATGCTGCGGTTGTAACAGGGATTCCAAAGGCACTGGCGAAAAATCTTGCAGCCGAAATGGTGGTAGGCTCCGCAAAAATGGTCTTGCAGTCTGAAAAGCATCCCTGCGAATTAAAGGATGAAGTGTGTTCGCCAGGAGGTTCAACCATTGAGGGGATCCGAACGCTTCATGATCGGGGATTTCATTCGGCTGTTTTAGAAGCAGTACTGAGTGCCCGCGAGAAAGGAAAGAAGCTATAGTTTGTTAAATATTTAACAAACTATGACAAAAAGATCTGACATAAAAGGAAATCGTCTGCTCATATGAAAGAAATTATTGTATATACGGATGGTGCCTGCTCCGGGAATCCCGGTCCCGGCGGTTGGGCATGTGTTCTTATGTATAACGAACACGTTCGCGAATTGTCCGGATATGATCCAAGTACGACAAACAACCGCATGGAAATGCTGGCAGCCATCCGTGCACTGGAATCTTTAAAGGAGCCCTGTAAAGTGACATTACATTCGGACTCTGCATATTTGGTCAATGCAATCAATCAGCACTGGATTGACAACTGGAAAAGGAACGGCTGGAAGACATCGAATAAGACACCTGTGGAGAATCAGGACTTATGGAATCAGTTGATCCGTCTTATGAACGTCCACGCCGTAACATTTGTGAAAGTTAAGGGCCATGCGAATAATCGATGGAACAACCGCTGCGATGAGCTTGCAACAACGCAGGTCAAAAACAGGGGACAATGAAATACCGGGTTACCCATCATTCCAGAAGACTTCGCAAAACTCAGGTTTTACGAAGTCTTTGGGCTTATAGAGGTTGAAATATGCCAAATAGCTACCATACAGATGCTCAGCTGGCTCGTACAAAGCGGCTCAATCAGATTCTTCGTGAACTTCCTGATTTTTGCAGCGACTATTTTTTATCTGTTGAGCAAATCACCAGTCCACTTACGAGACTCAGTTATGCATACGATCTAAAAATCTTTTTTCAATACTGTTCCGATGAACTGGCAAAGTTTCATGGTAAGTCCATTGTAGATTTTACAGATGCCGATCTGAGAGCTGTCACCAAACAGGATATCGAGCGATACGCCAGATATCTTTCGTATTACGTTAAAAATGAAATGGACGATGGCAACAGCGACACGGAACTGACACGTGAATACGTCAACCATGAGTATGGGATCAAGCGAAAATATGCCTCTCTTCGCGGACTGTTCAAATATATGTTCGCAGAAGGACGCATCGAAAGCGACGTTGCATCGCTTGTTCCTTTGCCAAAACTGCATGAACGTGCGATCATCCGTCTTGACATTGATGAGGTCGCACGCATTCTGGACGTTGCTGAACAAGGCACGGAGCTCCCAAAAACCTATCAGAAATATCATAAACTGACGGCCAAACGGGATGTGGCGCTGCTATCCCTGTTTCTTGGTACAGGAATTCGTATCAGCGAATGTGTGGGCCTGAATCTTGATGATTTTGACTTTGAACAGAATGCATTTGTTGTCACAAGAAAAGGCGGAAAAGAAGTCATTTTATACTTCTCAGACGAAGTCTCAACCGCTGTTCAGGACTATATTAAGGAACGGAAAGAAATTGAGACATTGCCAGGTCACGAAAATGCCTGTTTTCTCTCCATTCAGCGCAGAAGAATTTCTCAGCGTGCTGTAGAAAATATGGTCAAAAAATACGCCAGTATTGCAGCACCCTTGAAGAAAAAGATCAGTCCACACAAGCTTCGCAGTACATTTGGAACAAATCTTTATCGGGAAACCGGAGACATTTATCTGGTTGCAGATGTTCTCGGCCATTCCGATGTCAACACCACAAGAAAACACTATGCCGCCATGGCCGAGGATCATCGGAGAATGGCTGCAGAAAAAACCGTACTTCGTTCGGATAATTAACAAGCCTGCCCAGTATTGGGCAGGCTTGTATTTTAGACCAAAAGTCTGTGATTTGCGCTCTCATTCAAACTGGAAGTCGGTGAAATCAAAGGTTGCAAAGTAATCTTGCAGAGTCTCGGCGCGCCGGATCAGGTCAAAGCTGTTGTCCGCATGCAGCAGAATCTCTGCACTGCGGAGCTTTCCATTGTAATTATATCCCATGGAAAAGCCGTGGGCACCGGTGTCATGAATATTGAGCAAATCGCCTGGCTTGATCTCAGGAAGCATCCGATCAATGGCAAATTTGTCATTATTTTCACAAAGGGATCCGACAACATCCACCATCTTGCAGGCAGGCTGATCCTCTTTTCCAAGCACAGTTATATGATGGTAGGCACCGTACATTGCTGGTCTCATGAGATTGCAGGCACAGGCATCGACGCCAACATATTCTTTATAGGTATGCTTTTCATGTATAGCTCGCGTGATCAACGCACCATGCTTGCCAAGCATATACCGTCCCAGCTCCGTAAACAGGCAGACATTTCCAAGTCCATTTGGAACCAGAATCTTTTCATATGCCATATGAACGCCTTCGCCAATGGCAAATATGTCGTTTTCCTTGTCCTCCGGACGATATGGGATGCCTATTCCACCAGACATATTCACAAAAGAAAGGCAAATGCCCGTTTCTTCCTTAATTTTTACCGTCAGGTTGAATAAGATTTCTGCCAGATGCGGGTAGTATTCGTTCGTAAGCGTATTGGAAGCCAAAAATGCATGAATGCCAAACTCCTGTGCCCCTTTGGATTTTAAAACCCGGAGTGATTCCAAAAGCTGCGATTCTGTCATTCCATATTTCGCATCCTTTGGATGATCCATGATCGTATTTCCAAGGGAAAAATCACCGCCGGGATTAAAGCGGACGCAAACGGTTTTCGGAATGCCACACTCCTCTTCCAGTGTTGGGATCAACGTGATGTCATCCAGATTGATGATTCCTCCCAGCTCGTTTGCCAGGCGAAACTCCCCTGGCTGCGTTTCATTGGAGGAGAACATGATGTCTCTTCCATGGAATCCACATGCGCGGCTCAAAACCAGCTCTGCCTGCGATGAGCAGTCTACCCCACACCCCTCTTCCTGAAGGATTTTCAGAATAAATGGATTGGGGGTTGCCTTTACTGCGAAATACTCTTTAAATCCTTTGTTCCAGGCAAATGCCTTTTTGAGATTCCGTGCAGTCTCCCGAATGCCATGCTCGTCATATACGTGGTAGGGCGTTCCAACCTGTTTTGCTATTTGCTCTGCTGTTTCAAGCGTTAAAAAGGGCTTTTTATTGGACATTTCTTTCTCTTTCTGGCTTATGCCTCATGTTTTATTGTTTTTCCGACGCTGATGGAAAAAAGCATCCAGAATTTCACGACATTCTTTTTCCATAAAGGGACCATCACAGATGGAAAACTGATGAAAGGCCGGATCCTCCGGAATATCATATACACTCCCACAGCATCCCTGCTCTGCATCACATGCCCCATAGACAATGCGTTTTAAGCCGGCAGCCAGCGCTGCCCCGGCACACATGGGACACGGTTCCAGGGTTACATACATCGTACAATCCGAGAGCCTGCGCGATTTCAGCACGCGTGCTGCCTCGCGTATCACCTCAATCTCTGCATGTGCTGTTGGATCCTGCTTTTGTTCCCGCGCATTCCCTGCTGCTGCAATGACTTCCCCATCCGGCGTCATCATCACGGCTCCTACGGGAATTTCCCCCGCTTCAAGCGCTTTCCTGGCCTCATTCAGTGCCAGCTTCATTCCTTCCTGATCCTGTTGTTTCATTGTTCTTCAGCTCTTTTCCCCAAAGGAAGCCTTCTTAGTATCGCTTTCGGAAGATGCCGGATTCGATTGCACGCTCGCTCAAAACGCCCTGGAGGTGCCAAAAGCCGAGCAATTGTGGCCGATTCAAATCCTCTTTTATGATAAATGGCAAAAAACTTCTCCCTCTTTGGATGAGCAGTGGCCGGTTCAAAGATGCTTGGATTGAAGCGCTTAAACAGGTTCAGATCATCTACGGGAAAGAGTTTAAGGGACTCACATTCATCAAGGAAACGCCTTCCCCGTTCTGTATGTACGAGGATAAGAGACAGACCACGATCATCATCCTTGTCCGGATACACCTGCTGCGCCCCCCAAAGATCCCCCATGGTTATATCCGCTGCGGAATTTGTTCCCCGCACATGACATGCATGACAGGATGGCCGCAGATACAGATTATTTAAAAAGCCTCGCATAAACGGATCCGTTGTTTGCGTTCCTGATTCTACCTGTTCATCCTGAAACACAGCGACCGTAGAAAAATTCTTCCAGCCCAAACGCTTATCCCGGAAACGGAAGGTCTTCACCGGAACACCATCATGATTTTTCCCAAGCTCCGTCAGATAGGAGGAAAAGACACCGGGAGACGGTGCTCCATGACAGACAAAATCAACGGTTATTAAATTATCCGGATGGCCCGCAAGCAGCGCATCGAGTCCTGCAATCTGACAAGGTGTGCCGGAAAACAGGACCGGGATTCCTTTTTTCACAAGATCCGCCGCATGAAATAAAGCATCGGCACTATAGCTCTGGACATACTTTGATCCTTGCATATCCTTGATCTGCTGCCGATCAAATACCCCGATGTGCTCCGGAAGATTCCGCTCATTCATGACAGCACCGAAAACAATTCCCCCATTTTTTATGGTCTTTTCTGCAAGACTTGAAAAGATTCCGCCTGAAGAGGATTTCTCGCGAACTTCCGCCTACTCATTCCATCCACCAAGCACAGAAAGAATGGCATGCGAGCTCAGTTTTCCTGTCGGGCAGATGTTTTCGCACCGATTACACCCGATGCAGTTTTCATTGACCGATGGATAATAAAAGCCCTCATCATCCATCTTCATCTGAATTGCCTGCTTTGGGCAAACACTGATACAAGCACCACAGCCCGTACAGCATGTTTTATCCATCTGAACTGTCGTCCTCATATTACCCCTCCGGAAGCTTGAGAATCGTTTCGATAATGTCCGTTTTCCCTTCCATGTATGTCTTCATTCGATTCTGAAGGAATGTCTTTTCATCCCTCAGGCGCGAAAGGAGCTGTTCACACTGTCCTATTAATTCTGTTTCGCTCTTTAAGCGTTGAACCGGGATTAAATGTCCCTCTTCATTCCCGTAAATATCCCGTGCGATCCCCCGTGCTTTCATGGAATACCCAATGACAAGAACCGGGATACTCTGCGAATATGCAGCGATTGACAGATGGGTTCTGGCTGTGATCAGCGCTACACATTTTGATACCAAAAACTTATACTGCATGGCTGAGAGAGAATCCGGCACAGGGAAAACACGTTCATTCCATTCGGATATCGCATCGCTCAGCCGATTCAGCACATCGAGATCGTTATCATGGGCCCACATCACATGCGGGATCAGAGCGACGGAATACTCGGTATGTTCCATGATCCAAAGAATCAGGGCCTTCACGCAGTCAAAAACCTGCTGTTCATTTCCGGATTTTTTTAGGACCAGTGGACTGATATTGATCCCGATCGTCTTTCCCTCCTGCCACTGCTTCGGAAGTTGAACCGGCTGCGAACGCAAATAGAAGGCAGGATCAATCCACTGCTTAACCGGAAGACCGGCCTGACTCAGGACCCCTGCCGTCAGTGATTCTCTTGGAACGATCAGATCATAGGCTTTAAGATCCCTCAGTACCTGATCCTCGATCTTTCCCTCGTCCATGGAGCAGCCCCACAGAACCAGAGTGGAACCAGCTGCCTTTAAGCGTGCGTTGATGACCTGCATATGCTCCTGATACCCGTAGCAATAGGTATCACCCCCGACGGACAGACATAGCTTTCTCTTTCCGCCGCGGATGACCGGCGCATATTTTCTGGCAACTTCAGATTCTCTTGACATTCCAAGTCGAAAGCCAATTGAATTAATGATGCGATCTACGCTATAGGGAGAAATCGTAGATGAAATGACCTTTGCAATGTTTTCATCCGTTTTCCCACGGTCAAATTCCGGTGTGTCCGAGCAAAGCAGGATCGACTGTCCGCTTTTCGCAAACATCTCAGACGTTGAGACAACAATCGCCTCACATCCTCGATTCTCAAACCCCGAATGATTATACAGCATCATCTGATTCATCGACGAATCCCCCATCGTTTCCCGGTGATCTTCTCCCCTGCTCGAATACACTTGTAAAAGACAGGAAACAGTCCTGCTTCAATGATTCGGTAAAGACGCCTATCCCGCACAGGAATCTTCTCTTTCCTGATTCCATGCAGGACAAGCGAGCGAATGGATTCGTTAAACCGACTCATTGTATCACGTATTCCATGCTCTTTCTCATCAATCCAGACTGCACTCTGCAGGAAATCCCGGAAGTACAGTTCCTTGACCGATTCCGAAAGAAGAATTTCTTCCATGCTTTTCAGCATGGGCATGTGTGCCTCTGTGTAGTTTTCAATGTTTGACATGGCACTTCCACTGTGAATCCGGTATACGTAGGTCCGTTCATTCACGTGGGTCACTGTTTTGGCATGAAGATACAATTGAAGGTTCAGCAGGGCGTCCTCGCCAATTCGCACACGTTCATCGAGGCGCGGGCCATCTGTAAACAGTTCCCGATCATACAGCTTGTTCCAGATATTGTTGTAGATCCGATGCATATGAATGATCTCACGCACAATTTCCATCGGCTGCTGGACGACAGGCTCAATTTCAATCGGAACCCGGTTTCCGCGTTCAATGTCAAAGAGCGTATGGTTCGCGGACACAATCTGCGCTTCTGAGCGAATGGCTGTACGATACAGGATGGAAAGTGCGTTTCCCTCAAGAGCATCATCTGCATCCACAAAAGCAATGTACTTTCCGGTGCTCATCTGTATGCCGCGATTCCGTGCCGCAGAAACGCCTTCATTGGGAACATGGACAACCGTCGCTCTTGCTTCTCTTAGCGCAAATTGGTCCAGTATTGCCCCCGTTCCATCTGTTGAACCATCATCAATGAAGATCATTTCAATTGACGGCATTTTTTGAGCTGCCAGGCTTTCCAGGCAGGTTTTAAGATATCGTTCCTCATTATAACAAGGAACGATAATACTGATATCAGGTGTTAATGCCATTTATTTCACCGCTAACTATGATTGATGGCTGCCAGATCATGGGATAAGAACACTGGCAGCAGGACAAATACGAATTGCATCCAAATACAATTTCTGTTTCCCTGGCAGCTGTTCACGCTTTACTCCCTGGCTGATTTCCTTAACCATCTGAGATGTGAACCGAATCGCTGCGCCTGCTTTCCCATAATCCCTTCGCAATGCACGCAGGTAGATATCCAGGACCGCACGAAACAGCTGCGTTTCCAGATGATTTCGACGGGTAAAGTCAAGGATTCCCCGAATCATCGCCTGATTGGAGTCAAAAAAGCGCTTCTCTGCGTTCATCATCGCAGAATTGCCACCAAGATTATACTGATAAATACTGTCATCCATCATCTCCCAGTGGCTTGCAGCGCTGAAGGCCTCAAGGTTAAACAGAACATCCTCCCCAATGGCGATCCCCTCAGGAACAAGCAGATGTTTTGACTGAATCATCTCTGTTCTGTATAGGCGTGCACACATACTGTTAAGTGCACTGTCTCCGCGAATGAGACTTTCATATATTGTCTGGCGATCCCCGGAGGCACAGGTATGCTTTTCCCTGTGACCGTCATCCGTAACAATTTCATAGGCACCGCAGCAAATATCCGCATGATCAGAGATTTCAATCAGCTTTGAAAATGCATCCGGCGTAATAAAATCATCGCAATCAAGAAAAAACATCCATTTGCCTGATGCCCTGCGAATACCTGCATTTCTTGCCGACGATACGCCTCCGTTTTTTTGATGAATGACCTGCAGGACCGGACAGCTATTTGCCAGTTCATCCAGAACGGTTCCTGTCTGGTCCGGTGATCCATCATCCACAGCAATGATCTCATAGCAGGGATACTGCTGTGACATGATGCTGTCTATCGCCCGTTCAATCGTCTTTTCCGCTTTATAGCACGGGATGATGACGCTGATTGTCTCCTGTGGATTCATTAATCAATGCTTCTCTTTCTCTGTTTTTCCGCATGGAAAACATGAATTCATTCCATTTGCGCTGTGCAATCTGAGCCGATGCGCGAAATACATAGGTTTTGAGAAATGCGCCGCTGCGAATACGCCTTGCGAGTTTTTGATCCTTGCCGGACATTTTCTCAATTTGTTCCTCGGGCGCAAGAACAAGCTGCTTTGCCTTTGATTCAAAGGAGCGCAGCACCTCCGGAATTCCTCCATCCTTGTAAAGACGCAGCACAACAGAATCTACATACGCACTGTAATAGTCCGCGAACACATCATACCTGATGAGAACCTCTTTTAAGGCAATCAGCCAATCCCTGTGCTGATCAAAGGTGGATCCTGTGACCTTCCCCATGGTTGATGCCGCGTGCATCCGATAGAGATAGGTAATCTGATGCCTGTACCTGCATTCTTTTGCCGTCAGAACGGCTTCAAGATTAAACAGGTTATCCTCTGCCAGACGAAGGTTTTCCTTTAAGCGGATTCCATATTCACTCAAATGTGTCCGTCGATGCAGCTTATTGCACATGATGTTCAGTACTTCATCCCCTTCGATGAGTCTGAGCAGCATCTTTCGTTTTTTCTCCGCTCCGGTCAGTTTTGGCCAGTCTGAATCCGGCCATACAGGAACACTGCCGTTTTCATCAAAAGTCGCATGGGCTCCAATGATGATCTCCGCATCTGTATCTGTCTCCTCAAGCAGGGACCGGAGCGCATTTTCCGGCAGGATGTCATCTGCATCCATGAAAAAGATCCACTCGCCGCTGGCGACATCCAGACCCGCATTTCTTGCAGCTGATACACCCTGTCCCTTTCCGTCAAGTACCCTGATCCACGGATAGGTTTCGGCAAAATGCTCCATAATCTCACGGGTTGAATCCGTGGAAGCATCATTGATCAGGATCAGTTCGAGGCCGTCAATGGACTGAGATACCACCGATTCAATGGCTGCAGCGAGATATCGTTCTCCGTTTCGGCATGGCATGATCACACTGATGTTCATACGCCGATTTTCCCTTCAACCAGATCCGCAGCCGCTTTGTATTTCCCTCTCAGCCAATTCGAGGCAAACAGCCGTCCTCGAATCTGGGTCCGAAACCCCTGCCCTGTCTTCATCGTATACAGGAGCAGTGGTGCTGGGCTTTCAAGCCTTCTGAGGAGCGTTTTCATGGTCTCATTCCCTGCAAAGTACGCCATGGCATCCAGCACGTCTGATAACGAGGGATCGAAGCGGATCCCTTTACAGATCAGTTTATCATAGCAGAGAACCGGCAATACGTTTTGCAGTTCCTTTCCATGCCCAGTCTTTTCTGCGTATTCCCACAGGTCCACGGACAACTGCATCAGGCGCTTTGCCAGTCTCGGCTTTGGCTTTCCCATAAGTGAGTCCCCGCGCTGCAGATAATAGATATAGGCTTTCCCCAATGCAGAGATATGATGCGCATGCATCATCGCCATTGCAGAAAACAGGGTGTCCTCTGCAAAGATCCGATCATTTGGCTGAAAGCGAATGTGGTGATCTTCAATCAGATCGCGGCGATAGATGCGACTCCAGGCCTCCTGTCCATGACGGTACGGCATCCAGTAATGATAGAAATAATTAGGAAGCCCCATCTGACCAATGTCGATTTCTTCATCTTGGATCGGAAGAAACGGATCATATACAACGCCTTTCTCTACCTTACAGTAATTATAGAGAACCATATCCGATGAATGTGCCTCTGCACATTCTACCGTATCCCTGAGCCAGTCAGGATGTGCGGTATCATCTGAATCCAGAAACGCCACGTACTTCCCGTTTGCAATCTCAAGGCCTGCATTTCGCGCCGAGGACAGTCCTCCGTTTTTCTTGTGAATGAGACGAAAACGGGCGTCCCCGCCTACCATCTTTTCAATGATCTCGCAGGAGCTGTCCATTGTTCCATCATCCACAAAGATGCACTCATAGTCCCTCAAAGACTGAATAAGGAGACTGTCAATGCATGCTCCCAAGTATTGTTCCACCTGATAAACAGGAACAATTACCGTAATCATGCACATGCCAGTCTCCTCCAATAAATCAGATCAGATCGTTTGATATCGGAACATGATTTGATTATTGCTCACGAACGACAATCTTATCTGCTTCGCCAGGTGTTGCATTCCCCGTAAGAACACGGATCGCACACTGCAGCTGATTGTCATCCTCGTGAGAAATATTGTTATAGCCATAACGGGTCACAATTTCCGGATTCAGCTCCACTTCGATATCCGGTGTAATGCCCACCTTATCAATGCATTCTCCGCTGGGGGTGAAATACCGGGCCATGGTCACCTTCATTCCGGTACCATCCGTAAACTGAAGTTCTGCCTGCACAACGCCCTTTCCATAGGTGGTCGTTCCGATGAGCGTTCCCGCATGATAGTCCCGAATTGCTCCGGAAAGAATCTCGGATGCACTTGCGGAATACTCATTGACAAGAACGACCAGCGGGAAGTCGTAATAGTCGTTGTCGATCGTTTCCTCTTCGACATTGTCGTATTTGTCTCTGGTAGAAACAACGACGCCTTCAGGCAGCAGCAGGTCCGCAATATCCACTGCAAGATTAACAAGTCCGCCGCCGTTATTGCGAAGATCCAAAATGACACCGGCAACGCCCTGCTCATCAAAGTACTGAAGCGCTTCCTTTACGCCCTCCGCACCATCGCCGTAGAAATCATACAAAATGACGTACCCGATATTCTCAGGCAGAATTTCATATTCCACATAATTGATGTTGACAATCTCGCGATTGAGATCAAAATCAATGGTTTCATTGTTGCGCAATACCGTTACCTTAACAGGCTCGCCCGGTGTTCCGCGCATGACAGCAACGGCTTCATCCATTTCGTATGCCGTATAGTAGACATCATCTACATAGACAATCTTATCGCCTGGCCAGATGCCTGCCTTCTCCGCCGGGCTTCCCTTGAACACACGAGTGACCGTAATGAGTTTGTCCTCTGAATCTGCCAGAAGCTGACAGCCGATACCGGCATATTCTCCGACGGTTTCCTCATTGATCTGGTCCATCTGCTCCTTTGTATAGTAGGTACTGTATACATCGCCAATGCCATACATCAGTCCAGAGGCCGCTCCCTCGAGCATCTTCTCAACATCCGCCTCATCATAATAATACATATCGACAAGCTGCAGGAGAATATCGAGCTTTGCAAACTGCTGATAGCGCTCATACTCTTCTCTTGTAATTGTGACCGTATCCTCATCCTTTTCACGCACAAAGGGCAGGTTTACGGCACCACCGGCAACCGCCAGGCATGAAAACACAACGAACAGCAACAGACATATTGTACGTCTCACAGTGAATTCTCCTTTTCCATCTGCTTTCAATTGGATTCATAAAAAAACCGGCCATAGGCCGGTACACGTTTCTTTTTCCTCAATACACCGGGCGAGGCTTATCCTGTCCGCTCTTTCCCAAAAGCATCATCATCTTAAAGGTGACTGCATCATCGAATTTTCTAAGATCAAGACCGGTCTGCCGCTGGACCTTATCAAGACGATACACAAGGGTATTCCGATGAATGTACAGCTGTCTTGCGGTATCCGACAGGTTAAGATCCTTTGCAAAGAACATTTCGATTGTATGCAGCATTTCCTCATTAAACAGGCGAGTCGTGCGTCTGTTAAAGAGAATATTATGATATCTGACACCCATTTCTCTTGGAATATCCATTAAGAAACGCTCAAGAACCAAACCACGATATAAATAAATATGCTGATCCGGTAAGAAAATCCGTCCGACCTCTACCGCTCTGCGGGACTCCCGATAGCTCTCGCCAATCTCCTGAATGGTCTTCTTGGGTTCTCCAATGCCGATTACACAGCTCTTGCCATCCTCATCAAGAAGGGTCTGTTCAATCGCTTCTGCCAACTGGTAGAGCTCATCCACACTGTCAATGTTCTCCATGCTCTTCAGGATAACGACTGTATGCCGGTCCATCTCAACCAGAAGATCCGTATTGATTCTCGGGATAATGGAATCCAGCATATTAAATGCCGTCTCCTGCTCCGTCTGCAGAATCTGGATCGTCATGACAGAGCGTTCAAGATGCATGTCAATCTGATGCTCATGCGCCAGCGCTTCCAGCTCCGAACCCGTAAGTTCTTCGCGCAGTACCCGGCGATAGACATCATAGCGGCTTTGAATCGGCGCTTCACCTCTTCCCATATACCGGATCATTTCTCCGGCCAGGATGATGTAGTTGTGCGCCTCTGCCCCTCTGTCAAAGATGCATAAGATCAGTTCAGGCGTAATGCCAACTTTTAAAAACGTCTTATTATCATAAGAAACAGACATTCCCGGGTCAATGAACTCAGGAAGTGTAATCTTCTTTCCTTCCTCCTCGGAGGGCAAAAGAACGGTCCCCTCGACATCAAGGAGATAAATCTTTTGTGTAATCAAGTGCGAGAACGCCTGCTCTATCTGATTCAAAAATCTCTTTTCAGGTACCATGCTATCATCCTTTCTAAGCGTCGTGCACGACCTCCAAACGATAGAATATTATACATGATCATGTCAAATAAATCCAGACCTAGAAAAAAGAATTCCCGTTTTTTTGTGAAAGATTATGAAAAGTTTGTCTTGAAAATCATCCTTCCACCGATGATATCCGGGATACCTTGTGATTCTTTTGGACAAACCGCCTTTTTTCATGGTCAATACACTTTATGTGACACTCTGTTGGCCGTATCATAATAACGCCATCATGATCATTGAGAGCACTCCATCTGTGAGCATGTCCACACTGAAAAGGAGACGGAGGCAGTCTGCATCATCATTTATGAAGTCCGAACAGCTGTTCCTGTCCTGTCTGTGCATCGCATAATGATGGACTTCATCTCCCCCGTCAAACCAATCCTCGGATGCGCATACCATGGATCTGGTTACATAAATGATTTGACTTCCATCACCCTGTGGTCCATTTCCAAACTCAGATATCTTATACTCTGCACGGTGAATCGGGAGCCCATTGGAAAAAGCACCGCCACGCAACCATATATGCGCAGGTATTCAGTGTGGTAATGATACCATCTGAAGAACTGCTAATTTTTTGAACCGTTTTGCGCAGATTATTTGAATCTACAATTTAACTGAAAAGTTAACGGAAATGGGAATAAAAACTCAAATATTCGGTTTTTATAACTTTTTTG
>JAFUZM010000254.1 GCA_017476605.1 Clostridia bacterium | reverse complement strand
TGATGGACATTCAGGCAACCCATGAGGCACCTCGGAGTGGCCGGCGCTTCACGAAACGATCACCAAGAAAATCGTTATCATCGCATGTGGGGAGCAGGACGAGACCTACCGCACCTATATTGCCGAAGAATGGCCTGACATTCTTTTTGTTAAAACGCTGCAGATGGGTAGCTATGCCTATTCTTTACGCAGTACTTCCTTCTGTTTATCATTATATCAACCGCAAAGTTGACAACCTTACGGTTGATTATGAAGAGACGAATATGCATGTTGGAAAAGCATCTGAATTGGCGGAAATGGAGTAACGCTGGAAGGCATGGGTAATTTGAATTCGGTACGGTATATGGCACCCGGCGTAATTGAAAAACAACATTTTTTCAGGAATCTGTCAACACATATGAGGAAAAACACATGAAGCAGTCTGATTTCCCCGAGTGGGCACTAAAAATAAAAACTCAGGAGAGAGGAACCATACTTAAGAAAGTTGGGAAAGGCATCTATTTGTACAAATGTACATCCAAACGAGTAAAAGATAGAAAATATCCTGTGGTTGAAGAGCACTACCTTGGATTAGTCACAGAAAACGGATTGGTCAGAGCAGAAGGCTTTCTGTTTTATCCTCTGGATACTGAGATCAGTACGATTGCAAAAGAATTCTCAATTGAATCTCTGCCTGAAGATGACAAAGAGCTCTTAGCAAGAATACTGATAGTTAGAAATAAAGATGGTTGGTTTCTCCCAAAGCTATCAAAAAGCGATCAAGAAATCATTCAAAAATACTTCGACATTGATGCTGGTCAGTTGAAGAAGAGATAGGGATCATGTAGAATGGTTATGAGGATAGTTGAATCCACATGCACATTTGTACCCGATTCGCCCATAGAGTTTCCCTGTGAATTAAGAATTGCGTCAATTATAGGAGAATAAGGTATTAATATTCATCCTTCTATAATTGACGCAATTCGTTGATGAGGTATATCTCTTTTCATGGAGATAAGCGCATTTCCTATCATTTGATTCCAACTCTTTTAATCAAAGAGTGCTTGTCCCAAAATGCCATCCCATATTGAATCCGCGTGGTATATCCTTCGTAAATTACCTGACTTTCATATTTTCCCTTCACCGTCTGGCTTACAGCCTCACGCAAAGCACTCTCCATCTCATCTTCTGTCTTCACATGTTTTATTTCAAGAATCATGCACCGCTGTCTAGCCGGATCAAGGATGATCAGGTCACTTCTTCCATATCCTGTCTCGCGCTCAGACTGAACCAAATAGCCCAGTCCTGTAAAGAACCCGTCCAAAATCAAATGATAGCTGTATTCGTGGTATTCATGGTAAAAAGACAAAGTTGCTTCCAAGATTTGATTTAATGAACTTTCTGCTCTTTCAATCTCTCCCGCCCACAGTCCATTTATCAAATCTCTGACAAATGCATTATCTACCTTATCGTTAAAGTAGTTCCACACTTCCTGTCGAAATACGATCTGGATGCTTCGATTGGGAATCTTCAGTGGCATAAGCGGCATTTTTTCTTTAACTGTTTTTGTAAGATATCCCGTCTCCAGTAACGCTGACCACAGATTTTCGCCACTCTCATGAATCCGATGATATGGTACAAACTCATTCACCGTACATTCTATCGTATTCCCGGCAAGAAGACGTTCAAACCGTTCATTTGCATCCGCAGTTTTTCCAAAGAACCCATGAATCAGGTTCTGCGATGTTTCGGAAGTACTGGTCCAATAGCTCTCCGGTCCCATCGCTTCGCTGTACGATCCATCCAGCTTAGACTTCACAAAAGACAATACATCCCAGGGACAATACATCCTTTCCCTGCCAAAGATATATCCATCATACCATTCTTCAACAGTTTCGTAGAGTTCCGAAAGCCCTGCATCTTCCAGTAGCTTCTTTACATCCTCATCCGTGAAGCCAATGGAGCCAGCATATAATGGTGATAAAATGGTATACGGAATAATATTATTCACGCCGGTATAGGTGCTGTTCTTTACCGTATACAGACACCCGGAAAGAATCACGCCTTTCACATTGCCGTTTGTTTTGCAAACATAACTGAGCATAAGCTCTATCATGTCACGAACTTTATCATAAGCAGAGGATCCATAAGCTTTAGCCATCGGAACATCATATTCGTCAATAATCACAAAGACAGGCTTCTGATAATGATCATAGAGCATCCGGGTTAACAGATCCAACGCAGCAACCGTATTAGCCTGATTCGCTTCCTGAAATTCAATTTTCTTAAAAATGGCCTTGTCAGGCTCCTTGATCCTTTCGCTGAAAAGAAGATCTTCAAAAGACTTGCACAGATTTGCTATGCTCAAACAATAGTTATCATAGATCGAATCAAAATCGTTTCCAAACACCTCTTTCAGAGAAAGAAATATAACAGGATACTGATTCATATATTTCTTTACTACATCCGGATATTTCATGATATTCAAGCCTTCAAACAGCTTCTTGCTGTCTTGCCTGATATCAAGAAAATCACGGAACATCGTCATCGTCAGAGATTTCCCGAATCTACGAGGCCTTGCAAAAAGAATTGCATCTTCAAAGCGTCTCTCCAGGTACTCCTCGATCATGTCTGTTTTATCAATATAGTACCCTTCATTTTCTCTGAGTTTGCGAAATGTATCGTTAGATGATCTTATTTTAATGTTCATAACACAAAACTCCTTATATCATATCGAGAAAGATAATCCTTTCCTCAACCCAGTCTCCAACGACACCTTCTGAAAATTTTATCTGATAAAAAAACGACACTAACCTCGTTGTCGAGTTTAGTGTCGTTTTATGGTGGAGCATAGGAGATTCGAACTCCTGACCCCAACACTGCCAGTGTTGTGCGCTACCAACTGCGCTAATGCCCCGAACAGAAGAGATTATACTACGACGCATATCTCTCTGTCAATCACTATTTTTGATTTTTTTAATTTTATGCAAAGTGCCTAATTCTGATAAGTTTTTTGTTAATAACTGATATTGGATGTTGAAACATAGCCAACACTGTTATCGACCAGAATCAGGCAGGAAGTCTGACCCTGAGAAAGAAGCTTTGCCGTTTTTCCGGAACTGTAGGTCTTTTTGAGCTGTGTCATTGATGGATCGTTGTATACGTTGATGGATGATCCACCCGTGAGTGTAATCT
Source organism: Clostridia bacterium (assembly GCA_017476605.1). Taxonomy (GTDB): domain Bacteria; phylum Bacillota; class Clostridia; order Christensenellales; family Aristaeellaceae; genus Ventricola. The sequence continues at coordinate 5,425 of JAFUZM010000254.1, read as the reverse complement.
CCCGGACATTGGATGCCGTCTGCTGCGCAGGGGCAGGTGTCGCGGTTGCAACCGGCTGCACATAGACCGGCGCAGGCGTCGCTGTGATTACAGGCTGTTCATAGACCGGCGCTGGCGTTGCAGTGATCACAGGCTGTTCATAGACCGGCGCCTGGGATACAGGCATGACCGGCTGCTGATAAGTGACATTCTGTCTTGGAGCAACAGTTGTTGCTGGCAGATACTGTCCATTAAAGCTAAGATACCTGGTCATCATGTATCCATGCTTGGTTCCTACGTAGACCTCGCTCCACGTGCTTCCCTTGTAGACGACCTTTACCTTCGTTCCGTTCCGGTACTGTCCGAGAGAGCGACTGCTCTGCGAGGCGGATGCTCTTAAATTGAGGATCTGTGTACTCTTGGGATTATTCACATAGGCTGTCGTATAGGAAGTGGATCCGCCGCCTCCACCGCCACCTGTACCGGAAAGATAACTGGTGGACATGAATCCGGTCAGGCCGCCTCCGGAAATCCAGTACCAGCCAGAGCCTTTCATGAGAACGTTTACCTGTGTCCCGGAAGCCAAAGATCCAATGGATCCATAGCTGAACGACGGGCCATAACGGACGTTCACCCGTCCACCGTTACGCGTTGTGACATAGGCTGTCTCCGAGCTTCTGCTGATCAGCGAATCGTGCATATATCCCTGATACTGCGTCCCATAGACCGTTACGGAAACATAATTCCATTCATAGGAAGCATCCAGTATGGATACACTCGTGCCGGATGTGACCTGTACAATAATCGGATAGTCAAGTGACGGACCACTTCTTAAGTTCACATAGCCGCCCTGTGCATACTTAACAATGCCATAGTTGCTACCTGATGCAAATGTCAAATAGGAACCGTACATGTATCCCGAATTGCCATCCGGTGTCTGAACAGGATACCACCCATTTGTAGGCATGCCAATGATATGGATCCATGTTCCTCCGGTATATTGTCCTAGGCTTCTGCTTCCTGAGGTTGGCTGCTGGCGCAGATTCAGTCTGCCGTTTGTGACAATTGCATATTCATCCGCCAGGGCCAGAATTGGCAGTACCACAAGAAGGACCAATGTCAGGCACAGAATGACTTTCTTCTTCATCTTTCTCTCCCACAGTTTTATATATTCTCTGTTACAAGAACGAATTGCAAAACAGATATTATCCCGTTTACGACTTTTTTGTATGGTTTAGTATATCACATGGATTTCTTTTCCACCAGTCCAAGTTTTCCCTTTTCGCGCTCACGAGTCGGACATTTTCCCACAGAATGACACTTTGCATTCCAAAAGGAAGTTCCTCGGTCAGCTTTGAGATACGCTACGCACAACAGAAGGACGCTGGTTTCACGCGAAAAGCATACTCCCCCAAGACTTGCTGAAAGAATTTGTGCACGGTAAAAATCCATTGCTTGCATCCAGGAAGTCCTTGAAATATAATGGGCCGGACACAGACAAAGCAGCGTATGTTCCAAAAGAGACGACATACGCCCATCGCGTAAGCACTGATTTGTCAGGAGACAGTCACCTGACAAATCGGCTTGGCAAATGAGCGAATCTAAATATACCTGCAAAGGAGGCCAAGAGGTATGCGATACCTGCACCATGATGTTTCAGGGGAAGAAGCAGGTCAGACACTGCGACAGCTCATTCCCCGCATCTTTCATCTCAGCACCCATGCCTTCCGTCGTCTGAAAGTTCGAAATGGGATATGCGTAAACGACAATGCACAGCATGTTTCCTCCGTGGTCAAGGCAGGAGATCGGATCACAATCCGGCTTGAAACGGAGGATAGCACAAAAGAAAATGCAGAGGTGCACGCTGATCTCATCCGGTACATGGATGAGGACATGATCATCCTAGACAAACCTGCACCAATGGCCACCCTCCCGGGAAACCATGATCAGGGAACTACTCTCCGGGATCTTCTCGCCGATGTTCTTGGCTATGATGCTTCCTATAAATATCACCCTGTGAATCGTCTTGACAAGGGAACCAGCGGCCTCCTTTGCATTGCAAGGCATGACCATGCCCAGCACCTGCTGACGGCACAGCTCCACCAGGAGGGATTCCTCCGGGAATACCTGGCCATTGTTGAGGGCATCCCCGCCCAGGTCTCGGGCAGAATTGATCTCCCCATCGGGAAAGTTGGAACCGGTGCGCGGCGCGCAGTTATGGAGGGCGGAAAGAGTGCCATCACAAATTACATTACCGAGTATTCGGAGAATGGTCTTTCTCTTGTCCGGCTTCGCCTTGAAACCGGGCGGACGCATCAGATTCGCGTACATATGGCTGCCATGGGCACACCCATCCTCGGGGACTACCTGTATGGACACCCACAGGAAGCACTGCAGGATCGCTTTGCACTGCATTCCTTCCATCTGGCCTGCAAGCAGCCGATCACCGGAGAACCCATTGATATCACATCGCCACTTCCGGATGTTCTGGCCCGGTATCTTCCCGAATATTGCAAGAACGAACGAGAGTCCTGCTAATCAGCAGGACTCTCGTTTTATTCTTCTTCCTTTGCCAGCTGACGACCCATCATGACACCCATGGCAGAGGCCATCATAAGTCCGCGAGTCCAGCCTGAGGAGTCACCAAGACAATGGAGGCCCTTTACGTTTGTATTGAGGTTCGTATCCATCTTGACCCGGTTAGAATAGAATTTGAGCTCCGGAGAGTAGAGAAGTGTCTCCGCCGAGGCAAATCCCGGGACAACAATATCCATCGCCTGAATGAAGTTAATGATGTTGATCATCGCGCGATACGGCATGGCAGCGGTGATATCCCCCGCCACGGCATCCGGGAGTGTCGGGCGGACATTGGACTGAGCAAGCTCATGCTCCCATGTCCGTTTTCCATCCAGAATGTCGCCAAAGCGCTGAACCAGGATGTGACCGTTGGCCAGCATGTTGGTCAGCTCGCCCACCTTCTGCGCATAGGCAATCGGCTGATTGAACGGTACGGAAAAGTTATGACTGCAGAGAATGGAGACATTGGTATTGTCGCTCTTCTTGTCCTTATAGGAATGTCCATTGACCACCGCCAGATCGTTGTCGTAATTCTCCTGACTTACGAATCCGCCCGGATTCTGACAGAAGGTTCTGACCTTGTTCTTGAAGGGCTTCGGATATCCGATAAGTTTGCTCTCATAGAGCACCCGGTTGACCTCTTCCATGACTTCATTGCGGCATTCAACACGCACACCGATATCAACGGTTCCCGGCTGATGCGCGATTCCATGCTCAGCGCACAGACGCTCCAGCCAGTCTGCACCGCGGCGGCCTGTGGCCACAATGGTCTTTGGTGCCCGAATCTCCTGCGTCTCCTCACCCTTCCGGAGCTGGACACCCAGGCAGGTTTCCCCGTCAATGATCAGATCCTCGCATTCCCAGCCGAAGATCAGTTCAACGCCGTGCTCCTCCAGGTAGGCCTGAATCGCACCATAGAGAGACTGTGCACGCTCGGTTCCGAGGTGGCGAATCGGGCAGTCGACGAGCTTAAGACCCGCCTGAATGGCCCGTTTGCGGATTTCCCGTACATCTGCGTCGTTTCCAACGCCCTCCACATGAGTATCTGCACCGAACTCCAGGTAGATCGTATCCGTATAGTCGATCAGAGCCTGTGCATTGGCCGGACCGATCAGAGTGGGAAAATCGCCGCCAACCTCACAGGAGAGGGACAGTTTTCCGTCCGAAAATGCACCGGCACCGGAAAAGCCGGTCGTGATATGACAATAGGGCCTGCAGTTGACACAGTAACCGGTCTGTGCTTTCGGGCAGCGCCGACGGTTAATCGGCTGTCCCTTTTCAACAATGGCAATCTTCTTTTTACTGCCTTTTCGAATCATCTCCAGTGCCGTAAAAATGCCCGCCGGGCCGGCACCGATGATGACAATATCTTTCGTCATTTCCTGTTTCCACCTTTGTTTTCCTCAATCATGCTGAGGGCAATGCGCTTGCGCTGCAGATCGACAGAGGAGACCCATACATCGACAATGTCGCCTACCTTGACCACCTCACTGGGATGATGGATGAACCGCTTGGCCATCTTGGACAGATGGACCAGTCCATCCTGATGCACGCCGATGTCCACAAATGCACCAAAGTCGGTGACATTGCGGACGGTGCCCTTAAGCATCATTCCGGGTTTCAGATCTTCCATATTGAGAACGTCGGTGCGAAGTACCGGCGGCGGCAGAGAATCGCGGGGATCGCGTCCCGGGCGCTCCAGTTCCTTTGCGATATCCCGAAGGGTCGGAACACCAATGTCCAGTTCCTTTGCCAGCTTGTCAAATCCGACCTTTTCAACACGGGCATAGAATCCCTCAATGCCGCTGCCGAGTTCGTTTACCGAAATCTGCATACGGTCAAGCAGTGCCCGGGCAACCGGATAGCTCTCCGGATGGACGGCTGTCGCATCCAGCGGTTCCTTGCCGGATACACGGAGGAAGCCGGCGCACTGCTCAAAGGCCTTGGGACCCAGCTTGTTGACCTTCTTAAGGTCATTCCTTGAGGAGAAGCCGTTTTCGTTCCGATAGATGATGATGTTCTGCGCAATGCCTTCATTGATGCCTGCAACATGACGAAGAAGCTCAACGGAGGCAGTCTCAAGGTCTACGCCAACGGAGGACACGCAGTCCTCAACGACGCCGGAGAGGGCATGTTCAAGCTCTGCCTGCTTGAGGTCATGCTGATACTGGCCGACGCCGATGGATTTCGGATCAATCTTGACAAGCTCTGCCAGCGGATCCTGCATCCGGCGGGCAATGGAAATTGCACCGCGTTCAAGAACCGTGTAGTTCGGCAGCTCCTTTGCCGCATTTTCGGAAGCTGACCATACGCTGGCGCCCGCTTCGTTGACAATGGTGTAGGAAACACCCGGAAGGCTCGGAAGAAGGGAAGCGATAAACTGCTCGCTTTCGCGGGATGCCGTTCCGTTGCCGATGGAAATCGCCGTCACCTTATGGCGCCTGCACATGCTGATGATCTGCTGCTTTGCGCGTTCCTTCTTGTCCTCCTGCCGCGGTAACGTAAAGTAGGCAATCCCGGTCTCAAGGACACGACCGCTGGCATCCACTACCGCCAGCTTGCAGCCATGATGATATCCAGGATCAACGCCAAGGGTTACACGACCACGGATCGGGGGCTGCATCAGCAGCTGACGAAGGTTCGAGGAGAACACCTGAATCGCGCCCTCATTGGCGCGATCCGTCAGCTCATTCATGAGTTCACGCTCGAGAGAGGGCTCGATGAGACGATCCCAGGAATCTTCGGCAGCAAGGCGGATCTGTTCGCTTGCCGGGCATTCACGGTCAATGTAATGTCCCTCAATGATCTGCTCGGCGCTGGTCTCGCTGACCTCAACCGTTACGCGCAGGAATCCTTCCTTTTCGCCGCG
>JAFUZM010000253.1 GCA_017476605.1 Clostridia bacterium | reverse complement strand
GACCAGAGCTTCCTTAATGGCTTTCTGGCTGGCAAAGTTATTGTACATGATGGCCGTATCGAAATATGTGAATCCCTTTGCCATAAACAGATCCACCATCTTCTTGAGTTCATCCATATTGACCGTCGAACGATCTGTTTTGTCAAGGATCGGAAGACGCATCAAGCCAAAGCCCAGTTTTTTCATTTATTTAGTCCTCTCTTTCGGGGTGATGCTTCGATGATAACATGCCGTTCCATATTTCGCAATATGTTTTATCGGAATTTTGAGCGTTCTGCCAAATGTGCGGTCATTTTGCCGTTCTTCGTATGAGGGCGTTCTCTTTTTCCTTACTCATTCCACGGCAGCGAAAGTGCCTCTGCCACCGTCCTCACCAGGTTCCTTGCTTCCTCCATTGTCCTGCTTTCTGCGAAGACACGAACCCGGGGTTCCGTTCCGGAAAACCGAATGATGATCCAGCCGTTTTTGAAATAAACCTTGCATCCATCCAGGTAGCTGACATGATCAATCTCCCGGTCAAATGCAGGCAGCTTCCTGTCGACCATGATTTCCTGATGAATCCGTGCCTTGGATTCATCCGTCAGCGCCCAGTCATACTCTGCCATATGCATCTCGCCAAACTGATCGTACATGTCCTGCACCAGCTGACTCAATGGCTTTCCGGTAACGCAGAGCATTTCCACCAGCAGGCTGGCCGCATACAGTCCATCCTTGCCAGAGATATGACCCCGAACCGTGAGACCGCCGGAGGATTCGCCGCCGATGAGCGCATCATGCGCGTCCATTCCGGCGGAAATGTGCTTAAATCCCACGGGCACCTCAATGCATTCCTCACCAAACGCCTCCGCTACCCGATCCAGCATATGCGTTGTTGCAATGTTGCGGACGGCTGCCCCGTGCCATCCCTTATATTTGAGGAGATAATAGTAGAGCAGCACCAGAATCTTATTGGCGGAAACATAGTTGCCCTTCTCATCAATAATGCCAAGACGATCCGCATCTCCGTCCGTGGCGATGCCGACATCCGCATGATGATCCCGCACCGATGCCTGCAAATCCACCAGCGTTTCCGGATTCGGTGCCGGCAGATGTCCTCCGAAAAAGGCATCATGGCGATCATTGATGATGTCAATGTCACAGCGAGCGGTATAGAGAATGGTCTGAAGACCGGAGAGGCTGACTCCGAACATGGGATCAAGGACGACGCGCAGGCGGCGCCTGCGGATGCTGTCGATATCAATCTGCGCCAGAATGGAATCAAGATAGATGTCCCGCGGATCAATAAACGTGATGCGTCCATCTGCCAAGGCATGGTCAAAATCCACAATGGCAAGACTTTCCTCCTCAATCGCATTGGCGGCACTCTGGATGGGCGCCGTCACATCCTCGGTCGCATCGCGTCCGCCCCGGGTAAACAGCTTGATGCCGTTATACAGTGCCGGGTTATGACTGGCCGTCACCATGGCTCCATATGGCAGATTCATATGCTTAACCGTAAACATCACCTGAGGGGTCGGACAGAACAGATTGACAAAGTAGATCCTGACCCCCTCGGCAACCGCTGCCTCAGAAAACCAGATGGCACCCTCGCGGCTCAGAAAACGACGGTCATAGCCGATGACCAGCCCGTCCTTTTCGCATCCCTCTGCCTTCATCCGGCGGGCCAGAGCCGCTGCGACCCTGTGAACATTCGCTCGTGTAAACTGATCTCCGATGATGGCTCTCCAGCCACCTGTTCCAAATTCAATCATTTTCCTCTGCTCCTTTCCAGAGATTCCGTACCCATCGTTACCTCAACCACATGGGCTCCCTCCGTAAACGCCGGGATATATTTTGCAGGCTGCCCATCCACCCGAAGAGCCGTTACGCCCTTTTCTACATGTTGCGGATTGGCTACCCGGATCTCATACCGTGCACCGCGCCAGCTGCGAACCGCCTCAAACCCATCCCAGGAAGATGGAATACAGGGATCCACCGTAAGCCGGTCAAATTGAGGACGAATGCCCAGCATATACCTGGTCGCCGCATAATAGGCCCATCCGGCGGAACCGGTCATAAAGGGATGTCTGGCCCGGCCATGGGCACTGTGGTCCTTTCCCATAATAAACTGGCAGTAGGAATAGGGCTCCGCCTGCCTTATTTCCATCTTGTCGTTTTGATTTTCCGGGAGCAGGGCGTCATAGAATTTCATGGCACGGCTGCCGCGCCCCAGGATGCATTCCGCCACCCACGCCCATGGATTGGGATGGCTGAATACCGCACCGTTTTCCTTAATCCCCGGATACACACGTGTGACAAACCCAATGCCGTCATCCACCTTTGTAAAGGAGGGCGCATTGAGCATCAGGCCCCAGGGGGTATAGAGATATTCATCCACCGCATCCATGCAGGAAATGCCCTGTTCATGGGTTGCCGCTCCTGAGATCACCGCCCAGGTGTTGCTCTCCATGTGCACCTTTCCCTCTGCTGCATCCTTTGTCCCGATGGCCCGCCCGTCTGCGGTATATCCCCGCCGGAACCACGCACCATCCCACAGTGTTTTCTGGCAGGTTTCAATCATCCGATCCCGAAGTGCGGTAAAATGCTTCTCGTCCTCCTGCCTTCCAAGCCATTTTGCCGCATCCAGATAATGGTTGGTCGCCCAGATCACAAGAAAGGCAACCATGGCACTTTCGCCGCCACCCAGATTAAGGCAGTCGTTCCAGTCCGCCCGGAGTCCCTTGGTCACGCCATGCATGCCAATCTCTGAATACGTAAAGTCAAGCGCGGCCGTCATATGGTCAAAAATGGTCCCCTCTCCCTCATCCGCATAGGGAATGACCTTATCAAAATAGGAAAGGTCTCCAGCTTCCCGAACGTTTTCCACAATCGCCGGGATCAACCAAAGCACATCATCCGCGCAGGCATCCTTTATTCCATGCAGCATGCTTGCCTTCTCCGGAACAGGAATCACGGTAGGGGACTTGAATCCCGTATCCTCATGTTCCTCAAAGACAGCAGGATCAAACAGATGCAGGCCGTATCCTGCGCTCATCTGGCCATGCAGCAGCTGCTCTATCCGATACCGGCACCCGTCCGGCTCCGCATGCGGGATACACATTGCGTCCTGGGCCGTATCCCGGTAACCAAGGCCCGTCCGTCCGCCCACCTCAATGAACGACGCAAAGCGCGAAAACAGGACATTGATCTCACTCTGATAAAGATTCCAGATATTGAGAGACCGATTCATGTTTTCATGCGGCGTCCTGACCTGCAGCTCCATAAGGCGTCCATCCCAGAACCGCCGAAGCTCTTCAAAGGCCCGATCCACACCAGCCTCGTCATACCGTGTTCTCACAGCGTCAATGGCAGCAGATCCATGCCCGGTACCCAGATAAAAAATCGTCCGAATCTCCTCGCCCGGTCTTAACACCAACTTACGCTGCAGTGCACCGCAGGGATTACCGCCCAGCTCGGTATGTCCTTCAAGCCGACCCATATCAACACCCATGGGGTTACGTTCCGTCCGATATGGACCGATAAACCGCTCCCTCACAGCTTCATAGCCATCCGGATGGAAGTTTCCGGCAAAAAACTGCCAGGAGTCCTGCTCATAATGCAGCTCACAGACGCAAGCCTCCCGCTCATAATGGGAACCCGCTGCATACAGGCTCATCTGAAAATTCTGGTTGTCCATGTCAATCTGATGAAACGAGAACTCCACATATCCGAATATACTGATGCTCCGAGCCCTGTCACTGGTGTTTTTTACCCGAACATCCAGAATCTCCACCGGATCCTCATCCTGTTCCCGTGGAATAAACATCCGCTGGCTGGCCTCAATCCCCTCATACTCCGCACGAAAGATACTGTAGCTGAGCCCGTGTCGTGCCTCATACACTGCCTCGTCCAGTGGTACACCCGTCGGCTGCCAGCTGATGGACCAGTATTTCCCGGTTTCATCATCCCGCAAATACACCCAGTGTCCCGGATAATCCAGTTGAACTCCATTGGGCCTAAATCGCGTAATCCGATGATACTGCGGTGAATCAAGCCAGCAATACCCGCCGGCATTATGGGAAATCACCGCACCCATCCGCTGCGTTCCAAGATAATTCGTCAGCGACTGGGGACAATCCACGTGATCTATGACGTACTCTCTTGCGGCGTCATCAAAATACCCGTATTGCATACATTACCTCCAAATTGCATCCTGTTTTCGTCGTTTCATTATGACAAGCAAATTATTATGTAAAGTCTGTTTGAGGAATCTTATTGATTCTCCTTGTTGTTTAAGCAATAACGCTTTACATAATATCCTGATATCCAGTAAATCCATTAAGAAAGTCAGGTAACCGTACAACATCCTACTTTAAAACCAATGTAGTCTTAAAACGCAAAGCACTTGAGAATCTCGATAACCAATCGTGCTGCTTATACCATCTGACAATATTGGACATGGCAACAGCGAATCTGGCAATGCTAAATCAGTTACTTCTGGATCTCGACCAGCTGACTGGTCAGACGATCTGT
>JAFUZM010000252.1 GCA_017476605.1 Clostridia bacterium | reverse complement strand
TTTTCTGATCGTACATTAGTATTCACTAACGTTTTGTGGTTTTCTGTATTGTCCTTTACATTTCGAATTCGCCCTCAAATACAAGGATGGCGCTGCCAGATAGAGTAACCGTTTTTCCATAGTTGACCGTCATATCGCCGCCCAGGAGCTTTACCGTAATGTCCGTATTCGCATCACAGTAGCCACAGCGCACGGCAGCCACAACAGCGGCACAGGCACCGGTTCCGCAGGAAAGGGTTTCCCCGTTACCGCGTTCCCATACGCGAACGCGCAGGGTGGTACGGTTCACAACACGCACAAATTCTGTGTTGATACGCTCCGGGAAAAGCGGGTTTTCCTCAAACTCCGGCCCGATCTTTTCAAGGTCCAGCGCATCAATGCTGTCGCAGAAGAGGACGCAGTGTGGATTGCCCACGGAAAGACACGTCATCTCCCAGTGGCCGGCAATCTCAATGGGCTCACGGATGATTTCCGGTTTATCTGAGCGCACAGGGATCTCGGCAGGGGCAAAGATCGCCGGTCCCATATCAACAGAAACAGTGCTGACCTTCCCGTCCCGCAGATAGAGGCGGAGACGGTGAACGCCGCTCAGCGTTTCAATGGTCATTGACGTGCTGTTGATATAGCCCTTGTCATAGAGGTACTTGGCGACAGAGCGGATGTTGTTGCCCGCCATTTCGCCCTCGCTTCCATCCCGGTTGAAGGTCCGCATCTTTGCATCCGCTCTGCGGGAGTGCTCGATCAGAACAAGGCCGTCTCCGCCGATGCCGTAATGGGGCGTACAGAGAGAGATGCACAGCGACTCGGGGCAGGAAATGGTCCCGTCAAAATTCTCAATGAAGATATAGTCGTTGCCGCAGGACTGCATCTTGGCGAAATGCACCTTTTTCCGCCATGGACGCATGTGATTGATGTCCACCAGCTCCGTATTTTCCGATGTGAACCGGCTCTCAATGATCTCAGCCAGTGCACCGGCTGTGTCCGTGCTGGTCAGGCAAGGAATGCCAAGCTGCATCGCCCGGCGGTGAAGAAGATTGTAATCCCCCACCGTCGTGTCCTTGACGGCGCCGGTATAGACAATGTACGTGATTTTCCGATCCTCAAGGAGCTGCATCAGGGTATCGCTCTCCGTAACGTTCGGGACCGAACAGACGGGAATGCCAAGGCTTGCAATGGAGGCCGCTGTCCCGCTGGTTGCGTAGAGCTCAAGGCCTAAGTCATAAAAGCGCTTTGCCAGAGAGATGATTTCCTGATAGTCGCTTTCCTCAACGGAAATCAGGATGCCGGCATGCTCGTGTTTTGCGGGCAGATGAAAGCCCGCCGCCGTGAGACCTTTAAACAGGGCTTCTGCCCGGCTCTTGCCGATTCCCAGCACCTCGCCCGTGGACTTCATCTCCGGGCCAAGCATGGAGTTGGCATCCAGCAGCTTTTCAAAGGAGAAGACCGGCACCTTCACCGCAACATAGGGCGGCGTCCTGTAAAGACCGGTTCCGCATCCGATATCCACAAGGCGCTCGCCCAGCATCACCCGGGTTGCAATGTCCACCATGGGAACACCCGTGACCTTGCTGATATAGGGAACGGTTCTGGATGCCCGCGGATTCACCTCTATGACATAGAGCTCACCCTCATGAATCAGGTACTGGATGTTGACCAGGCCACGGGTACCGAGGGCAAGTGCCAGTTTGGTGGAACTGTCACAGATCACATCAAGCATCCGGTCACTCAGATTGTAGGGCGGATATACGGCAATGGAGTCCCCGCTGTGAACCCCTGCACGCTCTACGTGTTCCATGACGCCGGGGATGAGAACATCCTGCCCGTCCGATACCACATCCACCTCAAGCTCCGTGCCAGGCATGTACTGGTCAATCAGGACCGGATTTTCAATTTTATGTTCAAGGATTCGCGCCATGTAGGTACGCACCGCATCATCCGATCGGGCAATGGTCATATTCTGTCCGCCGATGACATAGGACGGACGCAGCAGCACCGGATAGCCAAGACTGTTCGCGGCTGCCAGTGCCTCCTCCATCGTGAGGGCGGACATGCCCTTTGGACGCCGTATGCCAAACTGCTCCAGCAGCGCATCAAAGCGAATCCGGTCCTCGGCCAGGTCAATGCCATCTGCCGAAGTTCCAAGGATTGGGACGCCCAGGCGATCCAGATACTGCGTGAGCTTAATGGCCGTCTGGCCGCCAAAGGCCACCACAACCCCAATCGGATTTTCAGCCCGTAGAATCTGCTCCACGTCCTCTCCATACAGTGGCTCAAAGTAGAGACGGTCCGCCGTATCGTAGTCCGTGGAGACGGTCTCCGGATTGTTGTTGATGATGACAACGTCGTATCCCAGTTCTCGCAGCTTCCATACGCAGTGAACGGAGCTGTAGTCAAACTCAATACCCTGGCCGATGCGAATGGGGCCGGAGCCCAGCACCACGATGACCGGCTTTCCGGAGCGCACAAGTGAACGGGACTCGCAGGCCTGATCACAGGTGGAATAGAAATAGGGTGTTGCGGCATCAAATTCTGCGCCACAGGTATCTACCATCTTGTAGCTAAATGTTATGCCCGGCACCGTATCCGCACCGCTGATGCGGCAGATGGCCGCATCCGGATATCCAAGGCGCTTGCCGCGCATGTACATGTCATCCGTAAGCCCTCCGGCAAGGCTCTTCTCATACTCTGCCAGATTCAGAAGACGGCTCAGGAACCAGCGGTCAATCTTTGTGATCTCATGGATTTCATCAATGGAAACCCCGGATTTAAGCGCTTCAAAGACCGTAAAGATTCGCCGGTCATTCTGTTCATGCAGGCGCTGCAGCACCGGCTCCTCCGTCAGTGGCGGGGCATTCAGCGTGTCAAGGGAGATCTCAGCTCCGCGGACCGCCTTCATGAGGGCAGCCTCAAAGCTCTGCGCAATCGCCATGACCTCGCCCGTTGCCTTCATCTGGGTTCCCAGCTTCCGGCTGCTCCCGGCAAACTTTTCAAAGGGCCACTTGGGGAACTTCACTACGACATAATCAATCGTCGGCTCAAAGCATGCACAGGTCCTGCCCGTCACCTCGTTGAGGATTTCCGGCAGACTGTATCCAAGAGCGATGCGCGTGGTCATCTTGGCAATCGGGTAGCCCGTCGCCTTGGATGCCAGGGCAGAGGACCGGGACACACGGGGATTCACCTCAATGACAGCATACTCAAAGCTGTCCGGATTCAGGGCAAACTGACAGTTGCAGCCGCCCACAATTCCGATGGCGGAAATCATCTCAAGAGAGGCGGTCCGCAGCATCTGATATTCCCGATCCGAGAGGGTCAGTGCGGGCGCCACAACGATGGAATCGCCGGTATGAACGCCCACGGGATCCACATTTTCCATGGAGCAGACGGCAATGACATTCCCCTCTGCATCCCGCATGGTTTCAAACTCGATTTCCTTCCATCCGGCGATGCACCGCTCGATGAGCACCTGATGTATCGGTGAGAGATCCAGACCGTTTTCGGCAATCTCCCTCAGCTCCGCCTCATCCGAGGCGATGCCGCCGCCAGAGCCGCCCAGGGTATAGGCCGGACGGACGATGACCGGATAACCGATAGTGGCAGCTGCCGCGACAGCCTCCTCTACGGTCACCGAGATCTCCGAGGCCACCACCGGCTGCCCGATGTCCTGCATGGTGCGTCGGAACAGCTCCCGATCCTCCGCGCGCTGGATGGCCTCAATGTCTGAGCCGAGGAGCCGCACACCATATTCCTCAAGCACACCATCCCGGCTCAGCTGCATGGCCAAGGTCAGCGCCGTCTGTCCGCCAAGGCCGGCCAGCAGGCCATCCGGACGCTCCTTTTCGATGATTCGCCTCAGCGTCGTCTCATCAAGGGGCTCCAGATAGATTTCATCCGCCAGATGCTTATCCGTCATGATGGTGGCCGGATTGGAATTGACCAGGACCACATTGACTCCCTCGTCCCTCAGGACGCGGCACGCCTGAGCACCGGCATAGTCAAACTCTGCCGCCTG
>JAFUZM010000251.1 GCA_017476605.1 Clostridia bacterium | reverse complement strand
GTAGCGCCGGAGACGGTCAGGGCATCCTCATAGAGAAGGCCACGGCCAAGCAGCTCACTCAGCACGCCCATGACGCCGCCTGCCAGATGCAGGTCCGTGACATGGTGGGAACCGGCTGGTGCCAGATGGCAAAGGTTCGGAACCTTTGCGCTCGTCTCATTGACCCAGTTGAGATTAAAATCAATCCCTGCTTCGTGGGCGATGGCCGGCAGATGCAGAACCGTATTGGTGGAGCAGCCGAGAGCCATATCGAGGCACAGGGCATTGCGGAAGGCCTTTTCGGTCATGATCTTATCCGGGGTCAGCTGTTCCTCGACCAGCTTGACGACACGCATGCCCGTCTCTTTGGCAAGGCGGATTCTCGCACCGTCCACAGCGGAAATGGTGCCGTTTCCAGGGAGCGCCATACCGATGACCTCGGTAATGCAGTTCATGGAGTTGGCCGTAAACATGCCGGAACAGGAACCGCAGCCGGGGCAGGCATTGCTTTCCACGTCATTGAGTCCGGCGTCGTCGATCTTCCCCGCCTTGTATGCACCCACCGCCTCAAAGACGGAGTTGAGGTCAAGGTCATGGGAGACGCCGCGCATCTTTCCGGGGAGCATGGGGCCGCCGGAGACGACCATCGCCGGCAGATTCAGTCTGCGGGCTGCCATCAGCATGCCGGGGACAATCTTATCACAGTTGGGGATGAAGACCATGCCGTCAAAGCCATGGGCAATCGCCATGGATTCGCAGCTGTCCGCGATCAGCTCACGGGAGGCCAGGGAATACTTCATACCCACATGGCCCATGGCGATGCCGTCGCACACGCCGATCGCCGGGAATTCCACCGGAACACCACCGGCCATGCGAATGCCATCCTTGACCGCCTGAGCGATGTTTTTGAGGTGATTATGTCCAGGAACGCATTCCGACTGGGCGGAAACAACGCCGATTAAGGGACGCGTAAGCTCCGCATCCGTGAGACCCAGCGCCTTCCAGAGGGAACGGTGCGGTGCCTTCTCGGGACCGGTTTTTACGCGATCACTGATTCTTTCCATATTACAGTTCTACCTTTCCGCTCCAGCTCATCTTTGCGCGCAGATCCTTGCCGACTTCCTCAAGCTGGCTTCCTGCCTCGATGCGACGCTTGGCCAGGAAGTGCGGGCAGCCCGCCTGATTCTCAAGCAGCCAGTTTCTGGCAAAGGTGCCATCCTGAATCTCGCCCAGGACCTTCTTCATCTCTTTCTTGGTTTCCTCGGTGATGAGACGCTTGCCAACCTCATAATCGCCATATTCGGCGGTATTGGAGATGGAGTAGCGCATGCCGGCAAAGCCATGGGCAAAGATGAGGTCAACGATGAGCTTCATCTCATGGATGCACTCAAAGTAGGCGTTCTCCGGCTGATAGCCAGCCTCAACCAGGGTATCAAATCCAGCCTTCATCAGAGCGGTGACGCCGCCGCAGAGGACGCACTGCTCACCGAACAGGTCGGTCTCGGTCTCCTCGCGGAATGTGGTCTTGAGGATGCCTGCACGTGCGCCGCCGATGCCGGCTGCATACGCAAGAGCGATATCCTGGGCCTTGCCGGAGGCATCCTGGTAAACCGCGATGAGATCCGGAACGCCCTTGCCCTCAAGATACTGGCTGCGGACGGTGTGGCCCGGGCCCTTGGGGGCGATCATGACGACATCCACGTCCTTCGGCGGACGGATGCAGCCAAAGTGAATGTTGAAACCATGGGCAAAGGCCAGGATCATGCCGGGGCGCAGATACGGCGCGATGTCCTTTTCGTACATGGCAGCCTGCTTCTCATCGTTGATGAGGATCATGATCATATCGGCAACCTTGGCCGCCTCGGCCGTGGTCATGACGGTCAGTCCGGCTTCCTCCGCCTTCTTCCAGCTCTTGGAGCCCTCATAAAGCGCAACCACGACATCACAGCCGGAATCCCTCAGATTCAGAGCATGGGCATGGCCCTGGGAGCCGTATCCGACAATCGCAATTTTCTTTCCCTCAAGAAAAGACAGTGAGCAATCCTGCTCATAGAACATTTGAGCCATAGTAATTTCCTCCATTAAATAATGTTTCTATCCATATGCGAGCCCCGCCCGCGTGAACGCTGTTAAATGTCAAAGAGCTCCGAGCTCATGATATCGCTGCCGCGCTGCAGTGCCACCGTCCCGGTGCGCACGATCTCCAGGATTCCGTAATCCTCAAGCAGCTCGATGAACGCCGAAACCTTCTCGCCATCTCCGGTGATCTGGAGCACCATGGATTCCCTTGATACATCCAGTACCTTGGCCTTGAAGATGTCCACCAGTCGCATGAGTCCCTCACGCTGTGAGATGTCCGCTTTCACTTTCACCAGCACCAGCTGACGCTCCACCGTGTTGTTTGCCTCAAACACCCGCACCTTCCGGACGCTGATCAGCTTATACAGCTGCTGCACCAGCTGCTCAACGCTTGACTCCGTGCCAAGGACGACAATGGTGATTCTTGAAATCGTATGGTCCATGGTGGGACCCACCGCCAGGCTGTCGATATTGAATCCACGCCGGGAAAACAGTCCGGATACCCTCGACAGGACGCCGGGTTCATTGCTGACCAGCACACCCACCGTATACCGTTTCAGTTCGCCATTTTTTACCACAGAAAGATCTCCTCCGTTCCTCCGTCATCTCTCATCCAGCCATCAATTGAGGCAGAAGGAATCAATGGGCGAGCCCGGTGCAACCATCGGGGCGACCATCTCATCAATGTCGAGCATGCACTCAATGAGTGCGGGCTCTTTGCTCGCAAGTGCCTTTCCAAAGGCCTCACGGAAGGCGGCCTCATCACTGACCCGCCATCCGGGAATGTCATAGGCATCCGCCAGCTTCATGAAATCCGGACCGCGGTCAAGTGTGGTCTGGGAATACCGCTTGCCGAAAAACAGCGTCTGCCACTGGCGCACCATGCCCAGGGTCCCGTTGTTGAACAGCACGATAATGACCGGGAACCGGTAATGTGCAATCGTCGACAGCTCGGTCAAGTTCATCCGGAACGACCCGTCGCCCGTTGCAAGGACCACCGGTCTGCCCAGCGCCTTTGCCGCGCCCATTGCTGCACCGAGGCCAAAGCCCATGGTGCCAAGTCCGCCGCTGGTCACCAGCTGACGGGGATAAATGAACGGAAAATGCTGTGCGGTCCACATCTGATGCTGGCCGACATCCGTGGCCACCGTAATATCCGGCTGCATCTCCGACATCGCCTTCAGAATCTTCCGGGGCTCAAAGATGTCATTGGCTAGATAATCCTCGGCCATGCTCTGCGCCTGATGCATCCAGAGCGTATGATCCTTTTTCTCCACCTCCGGCAGCAGCAGCCCCAGCACCGTCTTCGCATCGCCGGTCACATGCAGCGTCGTGGTCACGTTTTTATTGATTTCCGCGCGGTCGATGTCGATATGCAGAACCTTCGCATTAGGAGCAAACGTCTCGGCGTTGCCAAGGGCACGGTCCGAGAACCGGACGCCGATGGCAATCAGCAGATCGCAGCGCTGCATGGCAATATTGGCCGCATGCGTACCGTGCATGCCCAGCATCCCGAGCATCCGCGGGTTCTTGGCCGAAATGGCACCAAGGCCCATCAGGGAGGACACCACCGGTGCATCCACACGATCCGCCAGCTGAAGCAGTTCCGCCTCCGCACCGGAGAGTGCTACACCGCCGCCGTAATAGATGAGAGGACGCTCGGCATCCCGAATCAGCTCAGCGGCCTTATGAATATAGCTTCCGACCTTTTCCTTGTACCTGACAAGAGCCTCGCCGACGGGCCGCAGCTGAACCGTTGGGTGTGTGCCGGAAAGCGGCGGGATCAGAGCATCCCCACTGGCTGCCTCATATTCGGTCTCGGCAATCTGCACATCCTTGGGGATATCCACCAGCACCGGACCGGGACGGCCGGTGCGTGCGATAAAGAACGCCTCGCGGATGGTTGCTGCCAGCTGCCCCACATCCGTCACCATATAATTGTGCTTGGTAATCGGCATGGTAATCCCGGAAATGTCCGCTTCCTGGAAGGAGTCCGTGCCCATGAGGCTCTGCGGCACATTGCCGGTAATGAAGACCGTCGGGGTTGAGTCCATATAGGCTGTCGCAATGGCGGTCACCAGGTTGGTCGCACCAGGGCCGCTGGTCGCGAGGCACACGCCGGTCTTTCCCGTCACCCTGGCATAGCCGTCTGCGGCATGTCCTGCATGCTGTTCATGGGCTGTGAGCACATGCTCAATCCTGTCGCTCCGTTTATAGAGCTCATCATAAATCGGCAGAACAGCGCCACCCGGGAATCCGAAGATGACCTCCGTCCCCTGCTCAATCAGGCACTCAATCAGTATTGCCGCACCACAAAGTTTCATAAGCCACATCAATCCTTTTCTCGTTATGGTAAAAAAACAGCCATTCTCCCACTTAGGGCGAATGACTCGCGGTACCACCTAAATTTCTGTGCAGATGCACACTCAGGACAACTTGTCCTATGGCTGTATCGGGCCTCCCGGCAAACCTACTGTGCTATGCAGTTCAGTCTGCAGCTCAGAGGGGACTATTCTCTGCGCTTCCCTGCAGAAGGCTTCCACCATCCCTTCTTCGCTTTCCAGTTCCCCGCAGTTTTTTCCTCGTCATCGCGATCATGCGTATATTATCATGCCCGCAATTGCCTGTCAAGCTCTGGTTTTCCGAATTTTTGCGTCTTTTCCTCAGCAATCCTGCCAAATTTCACGCTTTCTCCCGGATTTTTCCCTTCAATTTGCACTTTCCTGCCCAATCAGATACAAAACGGCGTTCCTTTGGCATTTCCGGGACATGAAAAAGCATCCGAAATCCAGTCAAGTGATTTCGGATGCGCAAACTTATCCGAGATGATGGGCCTCGACCGTCACCTTCGTCGGCGTATCGGCAAAGAAGGAAATCCCCTCCGCCTCGATCTGCGTCGGAATCAGGGACGTGACGACGCGTTCTCCGCCGTTGATAAACAGCTCGATGCTCTCCTTGTCCATGAGGAACCGCAGGGTGAGTTCGCCATCCCGGGCATTCGCCACCACATGCCTTGTATGTGCGATATCCCGGTGCGAGTTTCCGTGGCTGCGGTCAAACACCAGCTCGCCCCGGGAAATATCGCAGCGGACCTCGATATAGTGGTCGCCTTGTTTTGCCAGATGAATCACAAAGCGCTGACAGGCATCCGAATGAATCCGGACCGTCATATCAAGGAGACGGCCATTGACGCCCGCCAGGGACATTTCTTCCTTTACCGTGCAGTTTTCCACGATGGTATCCTGCCACATGGTTTCAATTTCCCGCACGGGATGCTGCATGAGCCGTCCGTTTTCGATGAACAGCTCCCTGGGCATGCTCATCTGGGCATACCAGGGATGCCGCCGCGGTGCCTCTTTGCAGGTCTCCCAGTTGTCCATCCACCCGATCATGATCCGGCGTCCATCCGGTGCTACCATTGTCTGGGATGCGTAATAGGAAAGCCCCAGATCCACAGGCTGGATCGTTTCCCGATGAAAGTTGCAGTCCGTTTCGTCAAAGGACCCGACAAAGGCCACGGTCCCGTACCCTGCGTGGAATTCCTCCCGTGCGTGCATTTCCTGTGGGCTGACCAGAAGGACCCATTTTTCATCCAGCCGGAAGAAATCCGGGCATTCCCACATCCGTCCGTATTCCTCATTGCTGGCATCGATCTCCCCGATAAAATGCCAGTCGATTCCATCCCGGCTGCTGAAATACAGAATCGCTCCCTGTCGTTCACTGTGCCGGTTGGCAACCACCATCCGCAGTGTGCCATCCTCGGCACGCCAGACCTTGGGATCCCTGAAATCGAACTCGCTGTACCCATCCGGCAGATGTGCATGCCGAATCACAGGATTGAGAAGCGACTTTTCAAAGTCCTGTCCATCCCCAATCGCCACACACTGCGCCTGCGTTTCTCTTTTGAAGGTGCCGGCCGGCTGCACACCCGTATAGACCAGCATGAGCTGTCCATCCGGAAGGGCGACGGCGCTGCCGGAAAAGCACCCGCCGGCATCTGCTGCCGTATCCGGTGCCAGGGCGCAGGGCATATAGGTCCAGTGAAGGAGATCATCGCTCACCGCATGCCCCCAGTGCATTGGCCCCCACTGACGGGAGAAGGGAAAATACTGATAGAACAGATGATATTGTCCCTTGTAATAGCAAAAGCCATTGGGATCATTCATCCAGCCTACCAGGGGAGTCAGGTGAAACAGCGGACGCTCGTCCGACACAAGTTTTTGCGCCTGTTCCCGTTCAAATTCTCTTGCCCGCTCCAGCGGGATTGTATGATTCGTCATAGTTCCTCCAGCCATGATGGAAATAACCGGGAGCCGGCCGGCTCCCGGTAAATCATTTATTTTGCCGCCATATAACGGTCATAGACATCCTGATAAATCTCAAGCAGCGTTCCGATTCCGCAGCGGTCAAGGAAGGATTTATAGGCATTCCACTCCTCATCCGTCGGTCCGCCGTTCTTGATCCACAGTGCTTCCTGCTCGGCAACCGCACACTCAAAGTCTGCGCGGTAAAAATCAATGTCATCCAGTTCCGCCTCGGTGAACACGGCATCCTGCGGATAGAAGGAATCATCCTTTACAAACTGCATCCAGTAATCATAGGTATCCGCCAGGCGCTCCTGCGCACGGGTTTCCATTTCCCAAACCTCATTATAGTACTGGGAGAGGATGAGCTTGGGGCCGTTTACCTCGCTCTGGCTCTTGAGTTCGCCCACGGACTTATTGAACTTTTCGCGTGCCTCTGCATCCTCAATGGACTTCCAGAGTCCCTTTTCGTTCTTCTCATTGAAGAAGACGCCGATAGGACCATACTGCAGCTGCATGACATTCTCGCCCTCATACCAGAGGTCATAGAAGGAAAGCAGCTTTGCGGGATTCTTACACTGTGCCGTAATGGAGAGCTGTCCGCCGTTGATTGCGCCGCCGGTACGCAGGGTCACATTGCGCTCACCGTCAGGACCGGTCAGAACCGGCAGATAGACATAGTCACCGGCATGCTCGCCCATGATCTCATTGATTTCCCACCAGGTGGAGACGCCGACGCGGCCCCCAGTGCACTTGGCAATCAGCTGGTTAGAATCCTGAGAGAACATTTCAAGATCCATGAGTCCATCTGCATACCAGTCATGGAAATACGTGAGTGCTGCGCGATAGTTGTCGTCATCCGACACAAAGTTCACAACGCCGTTCTTGTCAACCACAAGGTCCATGCAGACATCGTTCGGCCAGTTGGTAAAGCCAAAGCCCGCATAGAAGATGTTCTGGCCCCAGCACCACTCGTCAAAGCCGGTGCTCATGGGAATGGTGGATCCTGCCTCGTTTCCGTAATACTTGGCAGACATGTCGTTTTCCTTGAAGGCGACCAGAACGTCATGGAGTTCATCGAGGGTCGTCGGGACCGCAAGGCCAAGATCATCCAGCCAGGCCTTGTTGATCATGGAAAACTGCGGGACGCTGAAAATGGAATAGTCCTTTTCACG
>JAFUZM010000250.1 GCA_017476605.1 Clostridia bacterium | reverse complement strand
ATGATGCCCACGGCCACCAACATGATCAACACGGACTGGCGCCAGATGTGCCATACCATCGCACTGCAGAGTGTCGACATCCCGCTGGCGGATCCCCATTTCTGGACCATGAACGGCTCAGTCCGCGTCGGTCAGCTGTGCAATGACTTTGGCCTCATGTGGGGCTGCCACAGCAATAACCACTTTGACATTTCACTGGCCATGGTCGTGCAGTGCGCGGCGGCCATCCCGGGCAAGATGAACGGCATTGATACCCACTGGATCTGGCAGGAGGGCCGTGAGCGTCTCACCAAGGAGCCGATGCAGATTGTGGGCGGATGCATTGATCTGCCGAAGAAGCCCGGCCTTGGCATTGATGTGGATCTCGAGCAGGTCAAGAAGGCCAACAAGCTGTATGTTGAAAACTGCCTTGGGGCACGGGATGATTCCATCGGCATGCAGTACCTGATTCCCGGATGGAAGTTTGATAATAAGAAGCCCTGTCTCGTTCGGTAATCCCTGCGACAATTTCTCTTCAGTCGGAGAAGTGATCCTATAACAAAAAAAGCGGCATTACTGCCGCTTTTTTTGTTATAGGATCAAACTGTTCAGGACTTAATCAGTGTTTCGAGCGTTTCAAACAGCGTTTCGGGCTCGATGGGTTTGGTAAGGTGTGCATTCAGACCCGCCTGCATGCTGCGCTGCACATCCTCGTCAAAGGCATTGGCAGTCAGGGCAATGATCGGAATTTCTCTGGCATCGGCACGATCCATGCTGCGAATCGCCTTTGTTGCATCCAGACCATCCATTTCCGGCATGCGCATATCCATGAGGATGGCGTCATAATAGCCGGGCTCATGCGAGGCGAACATTTCAACGGCAATCCGGCCGTTCTCTGCATGCTCGACCTTCATCTCCCGCATGGACAGCACCATCATCATGATCTTGGCGTTGACAGCCATATCCTCCGCCAGAAGGATCCGTTTGCCGGAGAGGTCAGCGGTTTTGTGGACCAGCTGAGCGTTTTTCTTCCGGAAAGCGGCACGGAATTCATCCATGACGGCATCTGCAAACAACGGTTTTGCAGCAAAGGTATCCACACCTGCCTCGCGCGCCTCTCCCTCAATGTCATCCCAGCTGTAAGAGGTCAGGATGATGATCGGAGTGTTGTGCCCGACGATGGAGCGGATCTGTCGCGTCGTTTCAATGCCGTCCATCTCCGGCATCTTCCAGTCCACAAGAATCAGGTTGTAATCCTCCCGACGGGCATGGCGAGTCCTTACCATGTCAAGGGCCTCCCTGCCCGACATCGCCATCTCACAGCGAATTCCCAGCTGGCCCAATACGACCTGTGTATGCTCGCAGGCTATTCGGTCATCATCAATGACCAGTACACTCATTTCGTGTGGTCGAAGCTCAATATCCTCAGCACCAACGACCGGACGATTCGACTGTCCCAGAGTGATGGTGACGGTAAATGTGGTTCCGACGTTCTTCTCGCTTTCCACCTCGATATGGCCGTTCATGAGTTCGACGATGTTCTTGGTAATGGGCATGCCAAGGCCGGTACTGCCGTATTTGTTGGTGCTTGAGGAATCCTCCTGGGAGAACGCTTCAAAGAGCTTTGGCAGATACTCCTTGCTCATGCCGATGCCGGTATCGCGGATGATGAAGCGCAGTGTCGCTTTGTCATCCATCCGGGCCACATCCTCTATGATGAAGGAGACGGTCCCGCCCTCCGGGGTGAACTTGACGGCATTTCCCAGAATGTTGATCATCACCTGGCGGAGCTTCATATCATCGCCAATGTAGTATTCATCAATCTTGCCCTGAGTCTGGCATTCATAGAGGAGACCTTTGTCCCGGCACTGGCCGCTGATGATCGTGTTGATCTGCTCCAGCGCTTTTGAGAAGGAGAACTCCTCATTCTTAATGGTCATACGGCCGGACTCAATACGGCTCATATCCAGAATATCGTTGATGATGCCAAGCAGATGGTGGGCAGATGTGGCGATCTGCTCGAGATAGTCCCTTGTCTGATCGGAAATCTTCGGATCATTAAGCGCAATGTTGTCAAGGCCGATGATGGCGTTCATGGGAGTGCGGATTTCGTGGCTCATATTGGACAGGAAGGCAGTCTTGGCTTTGTTCGCTGCCTCTGCTTCCGCAAGCGCATCCTGAAGTGCCTGGTTCTGCGCCAGCGTCTTGCGCATTTCAAGGTCTACATCGACAAAGCAGGCGCCAACGGCATGAACCATGTGATCGTCACGGTCCTCAGGATGACGTACGCCTGCAAAGCGGACCTCTTCCCATGTGTCAAGACCGTGCCGGGTCACCATATACCGGTAAGCAATGACACGTTGCTCTTTCAGTCGTTCCTTAATATTCTGCGGTTGAACAAAGGACATGAAGTCCTCTCTGAATTCCTCCCGAATGTTGGCCCTGGCATAGGCCGTCACAGCGTCCATATAGCGGAAGCGTTCGCCGACTTTGACCCCATCACTTACAGCATCATGTGCCTGGTAGCAGACGCCCTCGCCTTTATCAAGGTCAAGATAATACACACTCCAGTAGTCCGAGGCAAGGGCGGTGATCATGCGGGTCTGCTCTTCCTGTTGCTGCTTTTGGGCAAGAAGCTCACTCTGCAGGAGGAGCCGCTGCTCAAGCTCCTGCTGCTTGATCCGGTTTTCCGCATCCGCGGTTTCCCGTTCCATCTGGAGCTGTGAATTCTTTCTCGTCTGTGCAATGAGGTATGTGAAGATCGCAAACAGAATCAAAACCATCAGAACGGACTGAACATTGCTGCGACGGATGATCCCCCTTGAGATGGAGCCGATCTGATCACTGATGACGCTTTCCCGGATCAGGTAGGTGAGAAGCCAGTCGGTTCCTTCTACGGGCACATACGCAAGCGTCTCCCGGATTCCGTTATAGGTAAAGGAAACGACACCGCGCTGATGGCCCTGAAATGCTGCCAGAAAGTCACCATAGGAGTAACCGGAATCATAATTGGCATTGGCCATGGCCTCAAGCAGGTTGTTCTCTTCGGCAAGGCCACCCAGAACGGTGTTGCTGAGCGCGATACCGTTTTTTGTGTAGATGTTGCAGAAAGTAGGGCTGTTTTCCTCTGCTTCCATGGAAACGCCGGAGAGCATCTCTTTCATGTTGATTTCCATGAAGCAGGCAACAAGATGATGGCCCTCACTCATGAGGTCCACCGGAATGGCAATGATGACCTTTTTATCGGCACTGTCAAGATTCTTGAGCGAAATCTCTGCATCTGTGATCCGCAGATGATCAAAGCTGTATTCCTCCATGTTGTTCTGGGTGCCAAGGGAGGTATAGATGAGGCCATCCGCATCGACGAAAGCAAACTTTTCGAGGGTGAAGAGGGCCTTCATCTTCTTCTGATAGGCCTGTCGGTGTTCCTCGTCCTGCAAATCCTCCTCGGTCATCAGGTCAAGGGCTGTGCGCATGTCGGCAATCCGATCCTGCAGATTCTTTGCAACGACCTGCTCCCGCCGTCCGGCCAGCTCATCCAGATAGAGGAGAGATACAGAGCGCACAGCGTTCTCCGTATCCCGGCTCGCGTATCGCCCTGTCCATATTGTGCTTAGCACCAATACCAGAGTAATGATCAGGGCACCGATGGCGACGATTACCGCCGTGTTCACCTGTTTCGAATCTTTAATTCTCATGACAGATCATCCTTCTGCTTTTGCTTTACTCCTGGAAGTTCAAAAGCACTATTGCCATGGGCATATACCTGCATTTGATGACAGGTGAAGCCAGGCAGTCCAGTTCCAAAGATATTATACTCCAAAGAGGAATTTGAATCTATGGAAAATCGGATTTCTCAGACATAAGATAAGCTCGTGCGGGAGTATTTAACCGAGAAGGAAGCATGACCGTGTTGAATACCCAAACCACACATATTGGATCCGGCAGAGTTATGGTAGGACCTAAACAAAAAGTCCGGGATATATCCCGGACTTTTTTGCACTATAGTTCTCAATGACGATGTTCAATTATCTTGTTATCATTGCATCACTGATCATGGAGATTTTCAATAAAAAAGCAACTACAGCACCCACAAAGCTGTGGTTACTTTTTGTAACGACTTTTCCTGAGGCATAACCGTCTATCGACGTTCCCCGTTGATTTTATAATAGCACGAATCCAGTATTCGGGAAAAAGAAATCTTGCCGATCCGGGATTCGTGCTTTCTTGCATTAGGTCATTATCCGATCTGACCGGTGAGAGTCAGGCCGCGCATGCCCGGAACCGTAATGGAGAAGCCACCATCGCGAAGGGAGTAGGAAATCCCGGAATCTGCCGTAAGAGAAGTGGCTCCAAATACTTCCTCCTTTTTGATGAACAAGGAAATGGGATGGAAAGAGCGATTGATACAGGTCAGCGCAAGGGAGGAATCCGCTTCCTGACCAAAGACGTCCTTTTTCTCCTCGTTATAGCGAAGGACACAGAGAACATCTTCACAGGGGGCAAAGTAACGACAGAAACCCGTCTTTAAGACCTGACTGCCCTTACGCAAGGCTATCATCTGCTTGTAATAGGCGAGAAGGTCCTTATCCTCACGTCCCCATGGATAGGTCCGGCGGCAATATGGATCTGCGCTTCCTTCAAGTCCGGCTTCATCTGCATAGTACACACAGGGAATTCCCGGAATGCTGAGGATGAAGCGGAGCATGAGATGTTCACGCAGAATGCCGATCATCCGTTCTTCCTGAGAAAGCTTCAGGTATTGACGCTCAGAGCGGGGCAGGTCGAGGCCATCTTTTCCGGCCAGCACATTCAGAATGCGCGCACGGTCATGACTACCCATGAGGTTCATCAGGGAATAGAGGAATGGCGCAGGATAATTCTGAAGCAGGCAGGAAAGATCATGCGCAATGGAGGTGGCACCCTGTGTTCCAAGCAGGAAGCGGATGAGGGCGTCCCGAACGGGATAGTTCATCACGCTGTCCAGGGTATCACCGGTGACATAGCAGCGCATTTCATTGTAGGCAACCTTGTGGCTGGCATCTTCCCAGACCTCACCCATGATGGCAGCGTCCTTCTTGGCACTTCTGGCCTCGGTGCGAAGCTCACGCAGGAAGGACATGGGAAGCTCATCTGCGACATCCAGTCGCCAGCCGGAGGCGCCGGCTTTCAGCCAGTGCTTAATGACGGAATCCTTCCCATTCAGAATGTATTTCCGATAATCCTCATCCGTTTCGTTGATGTTGGGAAGGGTTTTAAAGCCCCACCAGCAGTCATAATTGTCCGGCCAGTGATGGAAGGTAAACCATTTCCGATAGGGGGAATCCGGATCGCGATAGGCGCCTACCTTTTCGCCATGGGTGCCCCGGCGATTGAAGTAGACGCTGTCATCGCCGATATGAGAAAAGACGCCGTCAAGGAGAATACGGATGCCCATTGCCTTTGCATCCTTGCACAGCTTCTTGAACGCTGCTTCATCGCCGAACATGGGATCAATGTGCATGTAGTCCCCGGTATCATACTTATGATTGCTGCGTGCTTCAAAGATCGGATTCAGATAAAGGACAGTGATGCCGAGCTCCTTGAGATAGGGGAGCTTCTGGCGGATGCCTTCAAGGTTACCGCCAAAAAAGTCATTTGCCAAATTGTCGTCATTCTCAGTGATGTTCAAATACGGCATTTCATACCAGTCACTGTGCAGGCGCACACCAAGATGGTCTTTCTTATGAAGGAGAGCATCGGTGCCTATACCGTGATAAAAGCGGTCTGTCATGATCTGATACATGATTCCCTCGTGCATCCATTCAGGAACCGTGTAATCCTGAGCATAGACGGTGATCTGAAAGCTTTCCTCACTGCCGATGGAGCCGATGCCACAGCCGGTTCCATCTGAGGGAGCACCGTATACGGTTCTTGTGTGATCCTCGTCAAACAGCTCAAACCGATACCAGATCAGGCCGGGGGTAGAGGGCGTCACAATCACGGCCTCATACAGCTGGCGCTGCTGATGTGTGCCAAGGACACGCATGGGATAACGATGCTCACTGTCCGCCCAGAGGCGCAGATCAATGTGCTGAGGAATGTGTTCATTACCAACGGACAAACGGATTCGAACCTGCGAATTTGTAGGAAGGGAGCCAAAGGGGCTGCGGTAAAAGGGATCAAGGGTATTGTGATATAGGGTCATACTGGTCTCTTTCTAGAAATGGTAATTTGATGCACAGTAACGAAATTGCGCGCTATTATAGCCTATCTCATTTTTTCTGTCAATTTGACATTTTCAAAACTATTAATGAAGATGCAGTTATCATGAGGAAGAATTGCATAAAGAGAGAATAGAATCTGTTGAGGAATGGCTATGACAAGCGACTGTGATCTGTTTATCCTTGGCAAATTCGAAATGAAGCGATAATTTATCCTTGGCAAATTCGAAATAAAATATCGATTTATCCTTGGCAAAATTGAAATGGCGTGCTAATATAGAGCAGAAGTTACCAAAGAAATCTGTTTATTATGCTGCATACACAGCTGCTTGATCGAAGGGAGGGAAAATGATGTATTATGAAAGAAACATTGACAGTGAACTACAAAAATGGAAGGAGGAGGCAACTCGAAAGCCGCTTCTTTTGAGAGGCGTTCGGCAATGCGGAAAAACTGCAGCCGTTCGTCATCTGGGTGAAACTTTCCCTCGGTTTATTGAAATCAATCTGGAAAAGCAGCCCCGGCTTCATCGACTATTTGAAGGTGATATTAATACTGATTCCATTCTGGCACGCTTTGAGGTTGAAAGCGGAGTGGAAGTGAAGGAAGGGGAAACACTTCTGTTTTTGGATGAAATACAGGAGTGCCCACGTGCAATTACTGCTCTTAGATACTTTTATGAAGAGCATCCCGGATTGCACATCATCGGCGCTGGGTCATTATTGGAATTTGTTTTGGGCGGAAAAAAGAAATCTATACCCTATCAATTTCCTGTTGGACGAGTTCGGAGCATCTACATGTACCCGTTCTCATTTGAAGAATATCTCACTGCTATCGGGAAACCAATCCTGCGTAAAGTGATGAATACCCCGGATTCACTCAGGTCAGATAATATGGCGCATGACCGACTGTTGGAACACTATAAGGAATTTCTGATTGTCGGTGGAATGCCTGAGGCAGTGTCCTCCTTTGCTCAGTCGCATAGTTTTCTGGAATGTCAACGGGTACAGCGAGATATCATCTTGAATTACAAAGAGGACTTTGACAAATATGATGATCATGTTCCTGCAGAAAATTTGCGCATGGTGTTTGAATATGTGCTTCATAATGCTTGTTCACAGGTTCGAGTAAGTAATGCAATCAAGGGCATGAGTGCATTTTTGTTTAAAAAAGCTGTCGCACTTCTTCGAAAAGCAGGACTGGTATACCCTGTAAGTGCGTCTTCCTGTGATACACTTCCTTTGGGTTCGGGTGAAAAGGAAGCTAATTTGAAACTGATTCCCTTCGATACTGGTGTGTTCCTGACTGAATTAGGTTTGGATGTTGGCGAAATACTTGGGGCAACAGTTTTTGACAACTTGAATAAGGGCAATTTAGCTGAGATATCAACCGGATTGGAATGGATCAAATCGAGTGATCCTTATGAGGATGCAAAGCTTTTCTATTGGTATCGGTCTGGTGCCAACGCAGAAGTGGATTATGTGATTCAGAGAGGCAATACGATCATTCCTATTGAAGTAAAGGGAGCGTCGAAAGGAGGAATGAAAAGCATCAGGAGTTTTCTGGCATGGAAGGAATCTCCATATGGGATTCGTGTTTCTATGGAAGACTTCTCATCATATAAACAAATTCATGTCATACCGCTTTATGCGGTAAGTGCAATTCGGAAACTGTTTACAAGTAATTGACAATGACTATAGCTTTGCTCGAAAAGATGTACAGGATTTCTTTTACCTTTGGCCTTTGATCAGGACTGAGAATAAAGAGATTGGCATACAAAATGAACCCTTGGATAAATCGGGGTTCATTTGTGCTTGGAAAATGTGGGTTATTTCACATTTCGTGGATCAAAGGCATCCCGCAGCGCATCTCCGACGAAGTTGATGCAGATTACCAACAGGAAAATGACGATTCCAGCGGGGAGCCACAGCCAGGGCTTGCCGGTCAGAACGGACAGGGATTCTGCGCCGTTCAGGATGTTTCCGAGGGAGGGTGTCGGGGGCTGGACACCCATACCGAGGAACGAAAGGGCTGCCTCATCCAGAATGGAAACCGCAAAGACATTGGTTGCATAGACGAGGACGGGCGCGATGGTATTGGGGAAGATCTCCGAGAGGAGAATGTAGGGGCTTGGCATGCCGGCGGTAATGTCGCTTTT
>JAFUZM010000249.1 GCA_017476605.1 Clostridia bacterium | reverse complement strand
GCTACTTCGGCGAGGCGCCTGAGGTGCCGGAAACCGAGGAAGCGGGAGAAGACGGAACGGAAACCTTTGACGACTAAGCGTCAATTCTGACTCGCATGACAAGCAACGCATACGACTGAAGGACAAGAAGGAATTGAAGCCTTGGCCTGATGTCACGCTTGTCCACCTTCCAAACGAAAATGTCCGGCAGCTATGGCTTAATCAAGGCCTGAGACAGACACAAAACGGCGCTTCACTTCTTCGGAGGTGAGGCGCATTTTTTGTGTTCCTGTTCATAGAAAATGGTAGAACTGGTCAGAAAAGCATGATATAATTATTTAAGCTATTGGTTAATGTTTTGAGCAAGGAGGTGCGTGGCATGCTGATGAACAACATAGAACTTGATGTGAAAACAAAATGTATAGAAGAAGATAAGACACAAAACCAGATTGCTGAAGATGTCGGCACGTCAGCAGCCTATGTCAGCAGGATTGTGAACAGCAAGGAACAGATCGTCAACAAGACGTTCCTGGGCATGATGGAGAGCCTCGGATATAATGTCAGATTGACATATGAAAAGATGGAAAACGAATGAAGCAACTTAAGGATAAAGAATATGACGAGTTCCGGCAGTACCAGTATAACAAGGCGCACGGATACATCTGGACGCCGGATACTCTGGAACTGATCTGCGGCGGGGACAACAATGACCCTGAAAAAATTGGGGAACAGATCCTTGGAGTGATGGGCAGACTGCGTAATGAGCATATCTCCCTCATGACCAGCGACAGGCACAGGCAGTATGTCATTCGAGTCCTTCGTGAAGGTGAGACCGGTCTGCTAAAAGACTTTCTGCATGAGGCGATCTTTATCCCGGAGGGCATTGAAGCGCCGCCGCGGGATATTGTCGAGAAACCGGAACTGCGCGTTTACACTGATGATTTCGGTAACCGCAAAGGCGATAATTGCCTCGTGGCTGATTTCGGCGGTAAGGTTGTCGGTGCAGTATGGACGAGAATCATGGACGACTATGGTCATGTGGATGATGAGACTCCGTCCTTCGCCATTTCGCTGTATAAGGAGTACCATGGACAGGGCATCGGCTCACAGCTCATGGTGAAGATGCTCGAACTTCTGAAATGGCAGGGCTACAGGAAGGCGTCACTGGCGGTGCAGAAGGCGAACTATGCCGTGAAGATGTACAGGAATGTAGGGTTCAAGACGGTCGATGAGAATGCCGAAGAATGTATCATGGTGTGTGAATTATGAGCGATGAGCTGATTAAGAACATTGATAAACTCCATACAACAGAAATGGGTGTGGAGCGGATAAAAAAATCTCGGACTGACCGATTGCGATGCCGTGGAATGGTGCCGGTCAAAGATAATGGATAAGCGTGCAATAATAGGTCGCCAGGGCAAGAACTGGTATGCCCAAATTGATGGATACATCATCACGGTAAACGCCAGCAGCTACACAATTATAACGGCGCATAAGGAGAAGTAACATGCTTGATTTTAAGCCGGTTACGCTTAAAGATAAGGAGCGCATCGAAAAATATTCATTTAAATACGGTGAAAACTCCTGCCAGCATTCCTTTGTTTCAATGTATGCTCACTCTGGAAAATACGGAGATTCATTCGCTGAAAAGGATGGCTGGCTTTACGTTTGCCGTACCCATCTAAATACAGATAGGGAAAAGGTGTATCTGTGTCCTATGGGCGATACGTTGGATGAGGAGAGTCTGAGAACAGCTATTAGAAACCTATTGACCGATGCAGCAGAGGAAGGAAAACGTGCCGTACTCTATACAGTCACTTCTAAGGCAAAGGACAGAATAGAACAAGCCTTTCCGAGAACTTTCCGCTTCTTTGAGATCAGGGATAGCTTTGAATATCTATATCTGCAGCAGAAGCTTGCAAAGCTTTCCGGAAGTCAATTTCAGACGAGGCGGCGCCAGTGCAGACTGTTTTACAGCAGATATTCCGGACGTGTGACCATAGAAGACATCACACCGAACAGTATTTCGGAAATACTGGATTTCCAGCACAGGTGGCTGAAAGAGCGTATGGCAAATGGAGGAGACACAGGTCTGTGTGAGGAAGATATCGCTATAAAAAAGGAACTTTCGGAATATGAAGCTCTTGACCTTTTCGGTATCATCATCAGAATAGATGGAAGTATTGCAGGATATGCCTTTGGTGTACCCGTTTCTGAGGATTGCTTTGATCTGCTTGCAGAAAAAGGGGACCGTTCCATACCGTATATTTATCAGGTTCTGAAAAGAGAGTTGCCAGATTACTGCTCCAAACGTTACGTATATTTCAACTGGGAGGAGGATGTCGGCAGTCCGGGTCTTAGGGAGATGAAGCTCCGTTACCATCCCGATATCCTTATGGTAAAATACAGAGCAGAAGAGGTATCAAATGAGCAGTGGAAAACCTGATGTTATCTTAAGAAAATACCGTTCCATTCTTTTTTCGGCGTTGGCGGTGGAACTGACCACATTCATTGTTTCTTTGTTGGATCCTATTATCGCCGGCAACCGAATTGGTATCGGCGCACTTTCTGCGATCAGTCTATTTTCGCCGTTTATTTCCTTCTCGACCTTTGTCGCAGCGGTGATCAACACCGGTACATTGGTAAACTATACCCTTATGATAGGGAAATTTCAGAAAAAGCGAGCCAACGAGATCTTTAGTCAAGGAATGATAATGGTAGTTTCTGCCGGCGTGATGATGACTTTAATCATTCTTCTTGTCAAACCGTTGTTTATCTCATTTCTGTCACCCCCTGCGGAGGTTGAAGGCTATCTGAACCGATATTACAATATCGCAGCATTTTATCCGCTTCTTTTTCCCACAAACTGCATACTTAACAATATCATTGTGACCGAGGGAGGAGAAAAACATGCCGCAATTTCAAATATTTGCTGTATAGTCGGAAATATAATTTTCTCGTTCCGGCTTGCAGGGATATTCGGGATCATGGGCATTGCTGCTGCCACGTTGGCAAGCAAACAGTTTGATCTCTCCGACCTGAGTACAGAAGAGCATTCATTTCTGCAATACATCGTCGAACGCTTGATGACCGTTACAGATCACAGTGCTTATTTCTCAACAACAGGCTATAACCGCAACGAGATGGTCTTCAAAGAAAACAAGATCAGTTAAGGGTAAAGGGAAAAATGAAAACACTTATGATACTATGCACGGTGCCTGACGAACGGCTCGAAATTGTCTTGCAGCAGGCTCGCAAGCTCGGATACCGAACGGTGTTCTGTGGAGAAAAGCAATATACGGCAGGAGATGTGCCGGCAGACAGGATAGTTACAGCGAATTGGAACGATACAGCACAGCTTATCCATATCGCCGCAGAAGAAGAAATTGACGGTGTGGTTGGTCTTTGCGATCCTGCGGCGATCCCCGCAGCAGAAATAGCGCAAACTCTTGGGCTGACGGGTAATTCTCCAGACTCGGTGAAGCAGCTTCTGTCTAAGTCGTCATTCCGACTTTTGCAGCAAAAGGCAGGCGTATTCTGTCCTCATCATGCCGTTATAAACAGTCCGCAGGAGATGCAGCATATATGTAAAAGTCTTCGCTTTCCCATAATTGTGAAGCCCATGCTCTCATCATCCTCGCACGGTATGACGGTGTTGAGCAATATGAGCGATGCAAGTGCTGCATTTGATGAAGCTGCCGCAGTTTCCCGTAACGGTGCTATCTGCGTTGAAGAGTTTATAAAAAATGATACTCTTCGTGTAATTGAAAGCGATGTTTTTGTGATGGGTAACGAGATCCTTTGGGATGGCATTCGTTATTGCTATCGCCTTCCGGAAGCTCCGCTTCGCCCTGTGTATGATGTATATCCGGTCTGTCTGTCAAAGGATGAGGAGCAGGAATACAGGCATACTCTTTCGGCGGTATTAAAACAGGCAGGCATACGCTATGGCGAACTGAATGTTGAAGGCTTTTTCACACCTGAGAACAGATTTTTCATCGTAGAGATAAATCCACGTCCGGGAGGACACTACACACCGCAGACTGTTCAATTGTACACGGGAATTGATCTGGCAAGGCTGCTTATCACCACTGCTGTCGGTGACCATAGCTATTATGATGAGCTGAAAACCTCGCACAGAGAAAGAGAATATAAATATCTTCTCGATCATTCTGTGTTCAGTAAGAAGAACGGAGTTCTTGATCATATTCACGTTGATCCGTCACTTAAACAAAATCTGATATCTATGCGTTACCTGCACGGTCAAAAAGAGGGTGACAGTGTTAAGAATATTGTAGATGCCGTGAGACCGATCGCTATTATTGTTTTTGCTTTTGATGAAAAAGATGAGCTTGAGCGAGTAAGGAAAAATATTACGAAACTCGTTTGCCCAGTTTTGAAAGAGGAACAAACGGAAATAAAAACCGTCTATGAATTGATAGACCCTTCAAAAGCATCAGCTCTGTTTGACAATTGGGAGAATACTATCATTTATTCTTGCCTGCAAGGATTAATGGGTAAAATATTGGTAACAGATACGGAGCACCCTGAGTCAGCCTGTGCTAAACTCGGCTGTTTCGGTTTCTATGCTGGTAAACCGGAACCGGAATTGCTCCATCACAGACAAAAGGATTATTATATATTTGTACCGCAAACAGCAGAGTGGGCTGAGCTGATACAGGAGTATTTCCCCGCTGCAAAGCATATCACCAGATATGCTACAAAGAAGGTTGCGCATTTTAATGTCGAACAACTTTTGGAAAACATAAAGATGCTGCCGGATGGCTGCAAACTAAGAGAAATAGATGCAGAGATTTATGACAAATGCATAAAGATCAGACTGACAAGTGATTTTGTTTCTGCTTTCGCAAGCAAGGAAATGTTTTTGCAGTATGGCAGAGGTATGGTCATTTTGAAGGACGGGGAAATAGTTTCCGGAGCTTCCTCTTTCTCATACTATAACGGAGGCATCGAACTTGAGGTGGATACCGTCGAAACGGAAAGGAAAAAGCACCTTGCACTTGCAACTGCTTCTGCTCTGATACTCCGCTGCTTAAAAGAAAAACTATATCCAAATTGGGATGCACACAGTGTTGCCTCGCTTCGATTGGCAGAAAAGCTCGGATACGAATTAGACCATGAATACCCGGCTTATGAATTAAAATTATTATAAGCACGACCTATCAGCAGACCGGAATCAGGTCGATCAGTCAGAAGAGTTGGATTTTCCTGAGTTTGTCCGGCCTTGCAACGGGAGCCTCATGGCTATGTTATTACAAGGCTTTGCAAATGGGAGATGCCTCCAAAGTCGTTACGATTGATAAGCTGTCCGTAGTCATCACACTGGTGTTGGCGTTTATTGTCCTGCATGAAGAATTTAATACAAAGTCGGTGATTGGCTGCATCCTGATCGGAGCCGGGAAATTGTTGATGGTTCTGCAACACAACTTCCAGTTTAAGGGGGGTGATTTGGAAATGTATGCACAGGCGATAAGAACGCCGCCTGTCTATCGGCACAGGCGGGCAAACAATCAAGCGCATTTGAACATGTTCAAAGGGTGTGCATTTTCAAATGAACCATGTGATTGTATCAAATCCCTCAAATTAGGGGATGCTAATTCAACCGTATTGATACAAAGCCATACCCGGCAGCGCTCAGAAGAACAAACAGCGGCATAAACAAATTGCCGCTTCCCGTGCGGGAAAAAGCAGGGAGCGTCTGCTCGAATCAGGCACAATTCAACGGTTGCAATGTATCAATTCCGTAAGCCGAAAAACATTTGACCCATTTTGATACAGCGGCAGCCAGCGCGGCGGAAGCCATCAACGGAGGGCTTCGCGCTTTTATTTTACCTTCCTGATGGTTTTCACTCTGAACCGCCGCCTCCGCAGGGGTGTTCAGGGTGTTCATACCTTCAAGCCATATAAGGCTTGTAAGTACGGCTCCCGGACAGGGGTGTTCAAATCGTATCTTGCTATGTTCGCCGTTCTGAGCGATAGTCAAAGCATCCAGCAAAAAGGAGGCTTGCGGCTATGCTCAGCAACGCGCAGAACGAAGTGGACTACCGCCTCGCAAAGTGGATTGTTCGCAACATGGAAAAGGAACAGATCCTGACGCCCGACGAAATCAAAACCATCTGGCGGGAGCTGCTCACCAGATTCGAACCACCCACCCGGAGCATTGAGACGGTCACCGGAACCATCAGAGGCGGTGAGGCGGATGGCTAAAAGAGTTACGCTGATCGAGCCGACCGCCTCGCTGCCGGAATCCCCCACCGATGTGAGCAGGGGCAGAGAAAAGGTCGCCGCCTACGCCAGGGTTTCTACCGGAAATGAGGATCAGGCCACGAGCCTGGTGGCGCAGACGGATTACTACAGGAAGAAAATACAGGGCAATCCCGCCTGGGACTTCGTCGGAATCTATGCGGACGATGGGGTGAGCGGC
>JAFUZM010000248.1 GCA_017476605.1 Clostridia bacterium | reverse complement strand
GTTGCCACGATGCCACCCACAAATGTGCATAAAGAAAGAGCTGTCGGAGAACCCTTAATCCCCGAAAGCCCTTGATTTCAAGCCATTTTACCGTTCTGACAACAGCATTTCTTTGTATCAATTCTTGGGTTTACATTTCGATATATTCATCGACCATAGTCATGCCGTTGCTTTTAATGAAATTCGTAAGGAGTGCCCTCTGGTTACTCAACTTTCGCACCCTCTGTATAATGCCCCAAAGCCATATAAATAGAGTGCTGAAGGTCGCAATTTTGAAAAATAATAGTATTTCGACAACTGTCGGAAAATGCGATAATAGACGGCCTCAAAGGTTCTCTATGCGTACCAGAAACGTCATCAGGCGGCATTCCCGCACAATTCTGACGGCAAAGTAGGCAATGGAACATCAGCTTTGCCATTATCAACATCGAATTCAAGCGCCGGTAGTATATCCCTGACTTTCATAGGAAGAGTAACGCACCAGATGACCAGAGCCTCACGAAGCTCTACGGCCATTGGGCAATTTGGATGGGCCAGGATTGACTTTGAAACCAATTCCAATAAAGACTGTAATGCCTCATCGAATTCAATCCTGGGAACCTCATCGCTAAAGGTTCTCACTAATGTTTACACGCGCTTTACACTAAAAAATACACAACATATAAAAAAACAGCGTCAAATACGCTGATTGTTCTATAATCCGTGTAATCATTAATGCAATTCATGTGTAAACATTAGTGAGAACCTTCACCATGACAGAAATACCTCATTGAGGTCGGATTCTGCATTTCTCACCCGTCTGGGAAATGTGGTGAACATTTTTGTCTGCCTGTTAGCCATGACTAACTCAAAAAGGTGCAAAAAAAGAGGAGAGCCGCGATTGCCCCTCCTCCGAGATAGATTCGTTATTCAATTCTGTGTTCGTTTCTTCTGATCCTACGCATCCAGATCACGCCCCGGAACAACGGATAAAAACGCGTTCCAGCATGAAAGAAGCTTTTCAGGACGCTGGAAGCCGCGATTTTGCGGCGTTTTGCCGGATTTCACGTCTTTTCCCGGATGCCTTATCAGGATCCTGATGACCACAGTGTGTTGATAAGTTCTTCAGTTCGGATAATCTTTTGCCTGATTTCTTATCCGTCTCTGCGGCCTGCGGCCGATGACCACACGAGGCTGAATCAAGTAAAACAGGAGAACGTCGCCTGGCATCCCCAAGTTCATTACTCCGCGCCGGTCTCACTCTTCCCACTCTTCCTGCGTATAGGTGCCAAACCCATTCTTTGCCAGGAGTTTCTTTGCAGCGACAGCGTATGCTTTTAGCTGTTCTGACAGTTCCGGGACGTTCGCTCCATATTCCCCGCCGAAATCAGACATAATTCCATATGCCCTGACTCCTCGGTCTGAGATATTTGCCAGCGAATTCAAATCTCTTTTCGTCAGCTTATCATTAACGATACGGTCGAGCATATTCCTCATGTTTTCTGTTGTTTTTCCCGGCTCCAACAAGTACAGGTTCCCAACCAGGTCAGTCAGCACTGTCTTTTCTTTTTCATTGAATTTATACATCATCACACTACCATGTGTTCGTCTGTTCCTTATGCCGTATTGTTTTTTCTGAATCATCTGGTGGAGCCGAAGAATCAGCTTACCTTCTCCACGAACTCCAACAGGCTTCCGACAGTCATATCCTGCCCGAAATCACCTTCACCGATAAGCGTAGTCTTACATCCGGCAGCTTTCCCCGCCTTGATATCATTTTCTCCGTCACCGACCATCCAGCTGTTTTCAAGGTCGATATTGAAATCCTCCGCAGCTTTCAAAAGCATACCCGGCTTCGGTTTCCGACAATCACATTCGATCTTCAGCTCAGGCACCTCACCCTCGTAACCCTTGTGAGGATGGTGCGGACAATAATACAATCCGTCCAGATACGCGCCTTCCGCTCCGAGCAGAGTTTCCATCTTATTGTGGATCTCCTGCAGCTGGGAAACCGTCACCTCTCCCCTAGCGATTACCGGCTGATTGGTAACTACTACGGCCAGATATCCGCTGGCATTAATCTTCGTCACTGCCTCAGCTACACCGTCGATAAGTTCGAAATCATCTATGTTTCTTAGGAAACCTACGTACTTGTTAATCGTTCCGTCCCGATCCAGAAAAATCGCCTTCTGCTTATGTTTCAGGTTCTTTCCCTGCACCAGCCCGGAGCTGAAATCCTGGCACACCTGTTCAAAACGTTCCGGCGTTCCCATGTCCTTCACATATTCCGGGGAATCATAACAAAACATCTTTCCAGTCCCGCACAGCGGTTTCAGTATCTGCCGGTCCAGATCAACCTTCACACGCTTGCCGTCGACCTCAGTGCCGATGGCTTGAACATTAATGGCTTTGTGACCGTCAATAATAGCTTCAGCAGCGATATCCAGAGCGACAGGATCTATCACATGCAAGCCAGCGTTAACCCGGTTGGCGTACCACTGTGGTCGTACATCTTCCTTTGTGAGCCACCGTTGCACAGCGCCGGTTTCATCCGCGATCAGCACTCCGCTGTCAAATGGGTGATTGTTCGGATGGGTAAAAAGCGTGACAAGACCGCCATGCGACTTATGGAAGTTCACAAAGCGGTTGAAGTCTATATCAAATACGGCATCGGCATTAAGAAGCAGGAACGGCTCCGCGCCAAGATTATCACGCATCTTATAAAGCGCACCGGCATTTCCCAGCGGCTGTTCTTCCACAAAGTATTCAATGTGGACGCCGAGTTTGCTGCCGTCACCAAAATAGTCCATGATCTTATCCGCCATATGGGATACAGTCAGGACGATATCCGTAAAGCCTTGGTCGCGCAGGGAACAGATCTCCCACTCCAGCACCGGCTTTCCTTCTATCGGGATCAGGGGTTTGGGGATGTCCGGGAAAAGCGCAGAGATCCTGGTTCCCTTACCGCCTGCCATGATGATCGTTTTCATTGTGCATCGCTCCCTGTGTTTATCCGTTGATAACTCCATATTGATTTACAGGTTGAGGAGTTATCAGGGAGGTGGTATTCAGTCTTTGAGCTGGTCCTTTAAGTGTCCCCTTAGCTGT
Organism: Clostridia bacterium; assembly: GCA_017476605.1. Classification (GTDB taxonomy): domain Bacteria; phylum Bacillota; class Clostridia; order Christensenellales; family Aristaeellaceae; genus Ventricola. Next base: position 305 of record JAFUZM010000248.1, on the reverse strand, counting down.
CCCTTATGAATCAGATTGTATTTCTCCCCTATACTTCAGCAGACCGCTTGGCAACTCTATAAACCTTCCTCCGATTATGTCATCAAAAACCTGACTGCAAGGCACACGCATATGTCTACCGATATCAGAAGCCTCTACAACACGTATATTTTCCTGCTTATGTGCATGATAATGAGGTCAAGGCCAAAAGGTATGGCCTTGTTTATGCGCAAGGTTTTTAAGCCCTGAACAATGGCTAACTCACATAGCCAGGCCCTCATAGAGGCTGCGTTTTCTTGTATTTATTAAGCTCTCATCGGGATGAC
>JAFUZM010000247.1 GCA_017476605.1 Clostridia bacterium | reverse complement strand
TTGGTTCGGGATTATTCAGAGGCAATTGATCCGCCGCGGCGAATTCAAAAGTGTTGAAGAGCTCGAGCAGATGATAAAAGCTTTTATTGAGCAATGGAATAATGGATATGCGCATCCCTTCAACTGGACATACAACAGTGTCCCAAAAGCCCAAAACGAAAGAAAGGTCTCGTAATGTGTATGCAGGTATATTGCCTAAGGTCGTTGGATAAATTGTCCGAAAAATCGCATGACAGGTACCTGCTTGGAAGGAATTTATTCACACGAACTTACAAAAACCTACACTAGTTGAAGGTAAGAATGCTCCAGTCAATGCACCAGTTGAAGGCAAGAATGCCCCAGTCAATGCACCAGTTGAAGGCAAAAATGCCCAAGTCAATGTACCAGATGAAGGCAAGAATGCCCCAGTCAATGTACCAGATGAAGGTAAGAATGCCCCAGTCAATGCACCAGTTGAAGGCAAGAATGCCCCAGTTGATGTACCAGTTGAAGGCAAGAATGCCCCAGTCAATGTACCAGATGAAGGTGGGAATGCCCCAGTTGATGTACCGGTTGAAGGCAAGAATGCCCCAGTTAATGCACCAGTTGTAGGTAAGAATGTCCCAGTCAATGTACCAGTTAAAGAGAAAATCCTTGTGTTCTGTGAGACGGCAAAAAACGTTTTGGAGATTGCAGAATTTTTGGGGTATAAAGACAAGAGAAGCGTAAGGAAATATCTCAGCCCACTGGTAGCTGCCGGTCGGATTGCTATGACTATACCTGACAAGCCTAACAGCAAGAATCAGAAGTATATAACGATAAGGTAATCCGTCACATCGATGATCCATGTGTTGTGGCGTAGAACTGCCGTCCCTCAACTGTTTTACGAGGAACGTAAAAAGGCCGAAGCTAGCAGGGAATGAAGATACAATGTGCGGAGGCGTGGAGTTGTGCGAGTCTTGACGCTTCGAGCTAAGATCCCGAGGATTTTCTTAAAACGTGTATACGTAACATCATCCGTGTATTATAATAGAGATGCTGAAAATTCATGTATCAGATTGGAGAATACGCTATGCCCAGAGAAAAGAAAGATGCCCGTATTTTGAATATTAAGCTGGCCACACCGGTGTATGATCGTCTGGATGCTTTTTGCGCTGAGTCTGGTCTGTCAAAAACGGTTGCAGCAGAAAAAATCCTCATGCAGTTCTTCGATGCCTATTTTGAAAGACCGAAAGAGGAGCGTGTTATTTTCCATGCTGTTCGAGAGAAAATGGAAACAGGCGAGCAGGAATGAAGCGTGAAGATATCCTGAGGATGGCGCATGATATCGTCGAGCGCTGCGCTGAAGAGAATGATTCTATTGAATATAAAAAGTCAACAGCGATGAAGGACGGAATCCTGAGGACAGCATGCGCTTATGCGAACAATTACATGAACAAAGAAATCGGTCTGCTTTTTATTGGCATTCAGGAAGAGGATGATCAGGAGACGGGCCGGGAAGCTGTTCCTATCCGTCCTATCTCTGGAATTGATGAAGCCAGAATAGAAACAACAGAAAACGAATTGAAGTCACTGATGGGTCATGTTCATCCCCATCCAGCTTATCAGCTCCTTCAGGACAGTATAGATGGCCGTTTCTATATTATCCTTGCTGTGGAACCGGGAAATAACGGTCCATATGAGACAGATAGGAATGCCGAAACAGACAAGAAGATCAATCTGAAAGCTGGAAGATATATCCGAATCCGGCGTGACTCCCGTATGCCCAACAAAATGGAGGAGTTTGAGCTGCTTCGCAAATTCGCTGAGTTTCACTTTTCCTCGGAGCTTAACAGCACGGCGACCCTTGCTGATCTGAACTTCGAGTATATGAAAGAATACCTTGTGCGTACAAATGCAGCGGCGGATATAAGGGGTCAGACAAAGCTTGAAATGGCTAAAACACTGCACTTGATTGATGCAAGTGAATACGGTGGTTACCGGGCCAGAAATTTTGCCGTGTTAATGTTTGCTGACCGGCCGGCGGATTTCATTCCAGATGCTCATGTTCGTATCATTAGAGAAGTTCGTGGGACGGACAAGATGGAATCAAAAATCTTTGATGGCCCCGTATGGATTCAGGCACTGCAGGTACTGGATTATTTCCGTGATAAGATCATGTCAACATATACTGTCAGGGAACCAGGTGTATCAGGTGCGCACAAGGTTTCCAACTGGCCGTTGGAGATGTTTGAGGAGCTGGCAACAAATTGTATCCTGCATAAGGACTATTCACGGAAAAAGTCGATTGAAATCGAAGTGTATCGGGATCACATTGCGTTTATCAACCACAATCGTCCCTTGCCTCCCGTGACCATAGAAGATCTGAATCAGCAGACTGTTTTTACTGACAGACAATATGTCAATGAAGAACTGAAAGAGATGTTCTTCAAACTGGATTTGATTCAGTCATATGGCTCCGGCATCCGCCGAGCGAAGAAGGCTATGGAATTCAATGGATCGCCAAAACTGGTCTTCACCCCGAACAATGACATGGATGACTATACGCTTGCTATAGCCTACATCAACGAGGAGTTTGCCAGAATTCAGGCAGAGGAATGGCAAAATGTCCCAGAGAATGTCCCAGAGAATGAAAATGTCCCAGAAAATGTCACAGAAAACGTCTCGGAGAATGAAAATGTCCCAGAAAATGTCACAGAAAACGTCTCGGAGAATGAAAATGTCACAGAAAATGTCCTAGAAAACGTCCCGGAGAATGAAAATGTCGTAGAAAATGTCACAGAAAATGTCGTAGATATTTTCTCACCGGAGGTTGTCTCTTTTCTTTCTAGCTACTCAAAGAAGAAAAGGGAAACAGCAACCAGGCTGTTGCAAGCTATTGCTGCGAATCATCAAATAACAATCGCTGTCATGGCAAAAGAAGCAGAAACAACAGACCGAACGGTAAAACGCTATCTGAAGGAATTTCAGGATGCCGGTGTGTTACACCGAGAAGGCAGCGATATCAACGGTGAATGGATTCTAAGGTGATCACAACTACCGACAGGAAACAAATCTGACAGGAGGCTGCTTCGTACATGACTTCTCAAATGGAAGAAACGGCACAAGCGATCTTTGGTCCGTGAATATGCTGCTCTCCCAACAGGCTCTGGAGCTGCATCGGACAAGTTCTGGACGATGAAAAAAGGGCAACCAAGAGGATCAGCAGCATGTCGGTGTGATAGCCCTGGATGAGTCGTCGAATACGTATAAGAACATGATTGCGCTCCAATAGGATGGCGGATGACTCCGGACGGTCTGAACGGCTTCAGTGATGGCGTGTGGGTGAAGTTTGCGCTTGTGATGAGGGAATGGAGTGAGGCATAATTCTATCGGAATGGAACCGATTTGAAAGCTTCTTGCAAGTTGTCAGGCAACGAACCTTGTGATCACGGAGATCGAATTTGCATCCTTGTTCATCCTCGGTACAGCATACCAAAAGAAGCGCATGCTGCTAATGCTGCGTGTCCTGTTGCTTACTGCGGGACTGTAAACTGGTACGTTCCTCATTGCTCCGGGAGACGTTGCTTTGGCATACCTTCTTCTTTGAGTAAGCAGCGCCATGTTGCCCATGGCGGGCTCATCCCACTGCTTTTCCCCATCTGCGGCTATGCTCCCGGTCTCGGAAAAAGATAATGAAAGTGCTGCGGGAAATTATCGTGCGCAATAAAGACGGGATTATTTCTGGAAGCAACAATGAAACTGGATTTTGGGTTTGAAGTGCTAAGCAGGAGATGCGTGTATAAGGACGACAGAGACGCTCGGACATCCTGAACTTGGGGAAGTCTTGCCGAAATTCAGGATGGCGGTTATTGCCCTAAAAGGTAGTCCATCAGCATGCAGTTTTCATGGAAAAGATTGCTTGGAGAGAGCAGGGGACATGGCTGAGATCGGCGGACACATACTCACATGCAACAATGAAACCTATCTTCATATGCGAAAAGCGGCCAAATCTATGGATAGATCACCACTTTTGGCCTGTTATGCGTACGGAAGGAATGGCGGCTTGATTATATGCAGAAACAGCAACATGAACCTACAAGATGATTGCTCACCGGATGATAACCGGCCAAATCATGCATTCTACAGGCACATTTGGCCGGTTATCGCATTTGAAGGTTGAAAAGTGATGCTTGAGAGATTTCCTTCATGACACATTTGGAAGCGGGGGCCGGGGAAGTAGACGTGATAATCGGAAGAGAGCGGGAGATCAGAGAACTGCAGGAAGCCATGAATAGTGATCGGTCTGAGTTTATTGCTGTATATGGTCGCATAAGAGTTGGAAAGACCTTTCTGGTACAGGAAAGCTTCCGATATCATTTTTCCTTCCGGCACGCGGGTGTGCTCCATGGAAATAGAGCGGAACAGCTGCATGCCTTCTCGGCATCGCTGAAGGATGCCGGTTTTTCCGCGGAAACGCAACCCGAGAACTGGTTTCAGGCATTTGAACAACTGAAGGACCTGATACGTAACTCTGCCGAAGAGAAAAAGGTCATCTTCATTGATGAACTATCCTGGATGGATACACCAAGGTCGGATTTGATGAAAGCACTGGAGCATTTTTGGAACAGCTGGGCTTCGGCGAGAAAAGATATTGTCCTGATTATTTGCAGCTCTGTCACTTCCTGGATGGTCAGCAAAATCATCCATAACAAAGGTGGACTCTACCACCGCCTGACCCATAGGATATCTTTGCAACCCTTCAATTTACATCAATGCGAGGAATATGCGATCAGCCAGGGACTTGGGTTCAATCGCAATCAACTGCTGGAGGCCTATATGATTCTGGGTGGAGTCCCTTTTTATTGGACTTTTCTAAAAAAAGAGTATTCACTCGCACAGAATATAGACGCCTTGTTTTTCAGCAGAAATGCTGAACTGAAAGATGAATTTAATCATCTTTTTGCGTCCCTGTTCAAGTCGCCACAGGATTATATCCGTATAGTCGCAGTTCTCGCCCAGCGTAGCCAGGGCATGACAAGGAGAGAACTTTTGAAAGCAACAGGTTTAAATGGTTCAGGCCGTTTTTCTGGAAAGCTTCTCGATTTGGAAAACTGCGGTTTTATTCGTTCCTTTGACCCATTCCAAAATGTAAAGAAAGAAACGATGTATCAATTGACGGATTCCTTCACGATTTTCTATTATCATTTTCTTGAGAATCGTCCACGGGATGTCCATTTTTGGACGAATCAACTGAATACGCCTCGCATGAATACGTGGAACGGGCTCGCCTTTGAGCGGATTTGTCTGCTGCACACGGATCAGATCCGTGCTGCTCTGGGTATAGCAGGTGTACTGACTACGGTATCCTCATGGACTTGTAAAGAGGAACCCGAAAAAGGACTGCACGGGTCACAGGTGGATCTTGTGCTTAGCAGGAATGATCATGTCATCAATCTTCTTGAGATGAAGTATTCGGACAAGCCGTATGCTATCACAAAAGCAGTCGAGAAAGACCTGATCAGAAAAAAGAATGATTTCCTTCTGTCTACCAGGACAACATCTGCGGTACACCTTACAATGGTCACGCCACATGGATTGGTTCCGAATCAATATGCAAAAGAAATAAAATCACAGGTTACGATGGATCATCTGTTTGCTCCGTGATGCGAGAACATGTATCCACCAGAGGAGACAACCCCATCGCGTAAGCGATGGGGTTGTTACGAAGCAGGTACTTGACATATGTCTTGGCAAATCACTGCCCCAGAGTTTTGCAGAGGTAAACAAACAAATCTGATGCGCTCTGCTAAAATCGCTGGCAGGAGCAGTCAGTCCCCGGGTGGGAACATCAGCCGGGTGAGGAGCATCAGTGATCTTATGTTATTAAACAGCAGGATGCCTGAACTTTGAGATGTCAGGTTTAAGAGAACCGGGGTGTTCAACGTCAATGACATTAGCAGTTTTGATCACGGCAGTTGATGCAACCTCACCGAGTTCAACATCAAAGGGAATGTGCCGGCATCACGATCAGCCGGGCTGGGATGAACATAAGCCGTTACGGCAGGGAATTGATGACCAGTCACAGTATGCGTGATCTCTTCAACATTTGCAGATTCCACTACATAGGCAAATGGAATTACTGGCTCATATACTGTGGAACCATTCGCATTCACGAGGCAATATTCTGTGTTTGCGCAATAGAAGCTGTTATCGCCATTTTCGTGGCCTTTGTCACATGGTTGGCAGTCTGTACACTGACAGTCTTGCTATTCTCACCAGCAGGAAAGGCACTTGTGCCCATCGCCATCACCGTGACGGAGCAACTACGAGAGCACTAATTTGAATTGCCGGAAGTCTGAACTATGTGATTTTTATATTTGTGGTCGAAGTTTTACATTTTATCATCCGTTGATTTACATGGGGAAATTCTTTACAATATAAGGAGAAACATAGCGTGAAACTGGATGGCGGATCACGCGCCAAGAGTCTTGAAGAATCAAGAAACTTTGAATCAGAGAATAACTGCCGATCGGAAGCGTCTGCTTTCGGAAGTGCGTATATCTGGACAGACAAAAACACCTGTCGTGGAACAAATGTCAGGAGCTTCTTTTTCTGATTATGAAGAGAGACAAGAAATCCTGCGGCAGGCTGAAGCGAATTTACTTGTGCCGGTGGAGGATACAAAATGACGATAGATGAATTGAGAAAAGGTGAACACGAAACTGTTGAATTCAAACAGGATATTCCTGCTGAAAAGGAAAAGTATCTGAAAACTGCTGTAGCGTTTGCTAATGCTGCAGGCGGACAGATTGTCTTTGGTGTGGAGAATAATACATGGGATGTCTTGGGTTATCCCGCTGATGAAGTATTCACGAAGATGGATGCCATTACCAACAGCATCTTTGACGCTTGCGAACCATCTGTTGTTCCGATCATGGAAATTGAGGAGATTGACGGGAAGAAGATTATCGTGGCGACAATTCGTCCCGGTATGGCGAAACCTTATTATCTGCGTAAAAAAGGCATGATGGAGGGAACATATATCCGTATTGCCGGTGTTACGCGCAAGGCGGAGCCTTATATGATCAAGGAGCTTCAGCTGGAAGGTACGGGTACCAGCTTTGATACGCTGCAGGTGGTTGGAGAAGTAACAAATGAAGAAATTGAAGATCTGTGTGATCGTATGTACCATCATGCACTTGACCGCTGTACGACAGAGGAACAAAGAATAGCACAGAAAAAGGTTACTGTGAACCAGCTTGTTTCCTGGAAGATTCTTGTTTTCTTCAACGGGAAATATTACCCAACGAATGCCTGGAAGCTGCTGACTGACCCTGAGGAACTGTTCCCAGAAGCTGTTATTCAAATGGCTGTGTTCAAAGGTGATACACGTGCTGTGTTTCTTGATAGAAAAACGGCAACAGGGCCAATTGATCAGCAGATTGAAGAGGCCATGCTCTTTGTCAAGCGGAACATCCGGATGGGTTCAAGGATAGCAGGATTACATAGAGAGGATATTTACGAACTCCCTATTGACAGCATTCGTGAGATGATCTCCAATGCCGTGTGCCATCGATCATATGTTTCACAGGGCTCTATCCAGGTGGCGATCTATGATGACCGGCTGGAAGTAACGTCACCGGGCAGAATTAGCCCGGATTTGACCATGGAGCAGATGCTCAAGGGAAATTCCCGGGTTCGCAATGTGGCCATTGGTGCTGCGTTCCAGTATATGCATATCATCGAAAAATGGGGAACAGGAATCCCAAGAATCTATAAGGAAGCGAAAGAATACAGTCTGAAAGAACCGGAACTGAAGGATTTTGGAACATCTTTCCGAATTTGTATCTATAGGAAAGAAGCTGAAACAGATGTATATGGTGTTGTGAACCATGCAAGTGATGCTGCCAATAATGCGACCAGTGTGACCGATACCGCGACTGATGCGACAGATAATGGAACTGATGCGACCAATAATGCGACCGATACTGCAACTAATGCGACCGATACTGCGACCAATGCGACCGATACCGCGACTGATGCGACCGATAATGGAACTGATGCGACCAATAATGCGACCGATGTGACCGATGCTGCGACCGATACTGCGACCAATGCGACCGATACTGCGACCGATGTGACCGATACTGCGACTGATACTGCGACCAATGCGACCGATACTGCGACTGATAATGCGACCGATACTGCGACTAGTGCGACCAATAATGCGACTAATGTGACAGATACTTTGCTCAATAAACTCAGCAGAAATGAACGAACACTTTTACATTATATCAAAAATCATCCGACGGCAACTCAGAAAGAGACTGCAAATGCAACAGGGATCGCCATTGGAACTGTAAAAAGGCTTTTCCCGTCATTGCAGAAAAAAGCGGCTTTGAAACGAAATGGCAATCACAAGGAAGGCTCCTGGGAAGTGCTGATTAAAATACCTGAATAGATGCATATGGTGCCGTGGCCCTGTGACTGATAATGAAAATAAAAAAATAGTTCATCATCAAACGAGACTTAGCGTGAGGCTAAAGAACAAAGTTCAGCATCAAATGAGGCTTAACTTGAGATTAAAGAACAAAGTTCAGCATCGAATGAGGCTCAACTCGAGGCTGATGAACAAAGTTCAGCTGAAAACAGCAAAGAAATTTTGCTATCAAAGCTACCAGAGCCAATCCGAACAAGAGGACGGATCATTATAGAATCCATCATGCATGATTCGCATACAACTGCATTACAATCGGAAAGGAAAATGGCATTTCCTGGGAGGCAATTCAAGGAACAATGGGTGAGATGAAGAAGGCAGGTCTTATATCATACAAGGGAAGTAATAACGGCGGATTATAAGTGATCCATTGGGAAAAGACTTCTTCAAAAACAACTTCTGACACAATAGTCGCTGGTCCTCACAAGTTCGGCTGACAATCAAATAAAGAGAATAAGGATCTGATTGTGCAGAGGCAAATAGACAGAAAAGCCTCCTATGGTACAATCGGTGAGGCAAATACCAAACCAAAAACCATAGGAGGCAAAATTACGAGCGGAGTTTTGTATATACGAGATAGAAAAGCTGGTATCACATCGTGTTCATCCTGAAATACTGCAGGCAGGGGATAGGGGAGTGTAGACAGACGTCCGAAAATGATCAGAAACGCTGCGACACTGCAGAAAGGTAAAGATGAGTGAAGGAGCGGATTGTGTGGATCACGTCTATCAGTGCGTCAGTATCCACCGGAGATCACAATTCACTCTAATTGGAATGCTGAAAGGGAAACCTGTCCACAAAGCAACCGGAACTGAAAAATAAGGACGAATGTGATTTCGGATCGTTTATCCATTCGCTGCCTCTTTTCGAGCTTTCCACCATCCTTTTTCGAGCAGATGAAAAACCATGGCAAAAACACATTTTAATCAGCTGTCCAGATGAATTTGTTCATCTGCCCAAAATCGAATTAGAGCACTCCTTCATACAAAGTTTTATTTCTGATTTTGACTTTTTTTACGCCGATCTCCTTGTTTTTGTTAAAACTAAAGCTCAGCAGATACCCGGTGTCCAGTCCGAAGTAATCAAGATAATCACAGATCTGCTGCTCACCTTTTTCATTATAACGGTCACCATGCCAGATCTTCAGCTCTATGATATAGCGTTTCCCTCTGTAATGAATCACCACATCCATGCGTCTGCGGTTTCGGGTAGCTTCTTCAATGCCATACGTACCGACTCCGTTAAGGATGGGGGATAAATAGGTCAGAAACTTTATCCGGCCCTCTTCCTCAATGAACTTCCTTTCGGCCTCTTCATTATCAAGATCACGTATATGTCGCTGGGACTGTATGAAATGTTCCATGATCAGAGGAACGTCTATCTCTTCTTTTCTAATGAACTCCGTTTTATGTTCAATGGCTTCTTCGCGAAGTTCATCGGTAAATCGGCTATTGCCCACAAAATACTTGTAAAGACGCATCTCGAAGATCCGGTTTGCAACAGCGATTGTATTGTTTTCGACCATGATGAAGCCATACATGATCAGCTGTTCCTGCTGTTTATCATCCGGCAGATATTCTACTGTATCCCCCTGCAGGAGTATCTTGTATAGCTGACCTCTCAGCTTGTCAAAGTTATGAAGTTTTCCCATGATGGAATCAAACAGTGTGTTTTTCTCCGAGATTATGGATTTTACTGCTTCTTCAACGCCATTGTCTGTCCATGCATCTTCTAATGTTTTAAAGACAGAAGGAACCATCTTCTCATCTATAAGCTGACAGATCCGGCTCACAAGGAACGGATATCCATTTGTATATTTACGGATGGACTTCGCAATCACTTCCGTATTCATCCCTGTATGGTGATCTGCTTCATACTCATTCAGCATTCCTTTGATGCCAGTCTCTGAAAGGCTCATATCAATTGTGAAATCTGCTGCTATATTCCATGGACTGTTTTCTTTGCTGTCCTCTTCTGATCTTATCCTGCTCTTTAAGTATTTTACGTCGGTTACGCCGGCAAGGATAACGGACTGGAAAGCGGGCGATCCATCCAAATCTCTACTAATATATCCATCACGAAGTTGTGCCAGGAAATCAAGAAACACCTGACTGTTTGTGGCACTATCCACCTCATCTATGATTAAAACAATGGGTTTTTCAGACCTTTTTATCCATCTTTTTAGAACTCTGAACAAATTGTCCATTTTAATCTTTGTGGGATCTGAATTGTTCAATTCTTCTAATGCAGATATTGTGTCTTCTGGTACAGGGACATCATTAAACTCATGCGCATCAATGATCATGCGAGCCATTGCCTGCGAAAATGTTGATCCATTTTCGAAAACGTCATTATCTATGCGTTCAAAATTCAGAAATAACACTATATACTCTTCACTCAATACTCGTTTAAGAGCTGACAGTGTAGTCGTCTTCCCATATTGTCTTGGCCTGTTGATGGTGAAATACTTTCCATCATCCACAAGCTGTTTTATTGTCTTCACTCTCTCAGAGAGATCTACCATATAATGCCTTGCCGGTATACAAATTGCTGTCGTATTAAACCGTTTCATGAGCTGTCTCTCCTTCTTTCAAATTGGATCAAGTCGTTAACAACGATCCCTGTCTACCGATATGGCCTGCGCCACTTTCCTTTATGTTATAATCCGTTGTCTCAATTTGCTTGCGACTTTACAAGACAAATGTCGGCCATGTGTTTTTGGCTCGCAGTTATATTTCTATAATGCTCCCTTTTCGTGAAATGCTCGATTTTTCTCTTTGAACTCATCTGTTTCAGCATCAAGCACATCTCTCTTTTCCAAGCCGATGTAAAAGCCATGACAAAGCCGCATTTTAATCATCTGTCAGTGTGACGATGGTCATCCGCTGACCATCTTGCTTTTATCAATACAAATCTCTGAGATGATTGCCTCTTCAAAGACATCTTTTCCCGGATTTAAATATGTTCCCATCTCGCAGACATCCTTTCTCCAATTCGGCGGACAGATGATTCTTTAAGGCTCACATCTTCTGAGATCATCAATTCTGCCAGGGAGTCCATATCTTCTGTGTGTTTTTTGTCGTTTCATGGTCCATCGGATCATGGTATCGTTCGGCAGGCAAAGTTGTTCCATTCTTTTGCGCAGCTCATGGAGGATTTTACTATTTTTAGACTTTGGGCGGTGGTACTGTTGTACATGTCTATATTGTATCATAGTTCCGATGCGTTCACAACTTTATCTGCGTTTCCAGATGAACTCCATTATCCCGTACATAAAGCAGGAGCTCTGAACAAACAAAAGCTCACCTTGCTTCTTCTCAAATACATCCATTGAAGGATATTAGAAGCAAGGTGAGTAGTGTAGTATTCAGTTCATTCTAAAGTCGGTCTGTGTGAATTCTCATGGATTACAATGTTGCCCAATCGGTCAGCATTCTTGTTGAGGAATCAAAGTTTACACCTATCTTGAATAGTTTTCTGGGATCAGCGGCATATGGCTTGTCATAGCCCATTTTTTCGATCTGCGCCAGCGCTTCCTTAGCAGAACCGTCTCTTTTGAATTCGAAAATATAGATATACTGCTCCACCTCAACGACGCAATCAATTCGCCCCTGCCATGTATGGCGTTCACATTGAACAAACTGCCCAAGCAACATAAACAGAAGATAGATGACAGACTGGAAGTCGTGCTCAAAGGATGTTTCGCCTGACGTATTGGGGATGCTTGCAAACAACGCGGTCAGGATGTTGCGGATTCCTTCAAGATTTCCACGCTCAAGATACTCGTCAAAGTTGAATACATTTACGCCTGTCCCGCGCTTGACGACAGGAGTAAACTCAGGCATCAGGTTTTCCAGCATCCCATAGGCGACTTCATCGTTGGGGAACCCAAGTGCATACCGCCGCTTTTTGGAGTCATATCCCTTTATGGTTAAATATCCCGTCTGATACAGTAACGGCATCAGATCCTCACGATCTGCCCTGTAATCAGACAGTGTTGCTTCTGTAGCAAATAAGGTTCCGTCCGTGAATTGGCGGAGATCAAATCCTGTCCGGCGGATTTCCTTCACCAGAAAGGTCGGCGTTCCCGTTGAAAACCAGTAGGATCTGAATTCTCTGTCCGCGAAAGCGTTCAGCAGGCTGAATGGATTATATACCGCAGGACCTTGGGGATGAAAGCGATACCCATTGTATGTTTTCTTTAGCTGCTCTTTGCATTCTGCCAGTGAGAGCTGCTGTTTCTCTGCGAGTCCTTCAAGCTCCAATTCAAAGTACTCGTCGAGCTCTTCTTCGGTTATTCCGCACAGGCCTGCATATTCCTCGGTCAGGGAGATGTCTCTCAGCTGATTTAAATCGCTGAAAATGCTGGCTTTTTCAAATTTGGTCACACCGGTAATGAACACAAACTGCAGGTATTCATCCAGCGATTTCAGAATGCTGAAGAAACCCTTGAACACTGCTCTGTTGTGATCCTGCAATTCCGGCATGTCAATGACATCCAACAGTGATTTGTCATACTCATCCACCAGGACAACACTTTTAAGACCGGTCTGGAGATTCGCTTCCCTTAGGAGATTCTGAAAGCGCTCTCCGAGAGAGAGCTCCGAAGCAGAAATATGATATTCCTGTTCCCAGCGTCTCAGGTGCATATCAAGGATTGCTTCCAGCGCTCCCTTTTCAAGATAATTCTGTCCGTTGAAATCAAAATGAAAAACAGGATAGTGTTTCCAATCTTCGCTTTCCAGTTCGGTAATTTTGAGCCCGCGAAAGAGTTCTTTCTCTCCTTCCCAATAAGCTTTGAGCGTCGATATCAAAAGGCTCTTACCAAAGCGACGAGGGCGACTTAGAAAATAAGGGGTGTCATTCTGCGCCAGCTGATGAATGTATTCGGTTTTATCAACATAGATAAAGCCATTCTGAATGAGCTTTTTAAAGCTTTGAATCCCGATTGGCAACTTACGCATGTTTTCCTCCTCATGTCCCTGTGCCACTCATGCAGTGTGGTATTTGATCATACTTCATTTTACTGCAATACTTGATGAACATCAACTTCCTTTGACTCTATCCAGGAGACCTTCTATAATGGTTCCTTACTGAGTCGCTAAATGAGAATAGAAATGTTATGCTTCAAACTGGAAACAGATGCAGTGTTTATCGACCAGAGGATTTTACCGATGTAGATAATCCTCCGTACCAGAAATGTGTATTTACTGTTTCAATGGGATAAAGCAGGATTGCTGGTATCAAAATATCTGCTGAAACATAGGAAAAAACGGTATAGGAGATAGTCACGGAAAACAACTGCATGATGGACACAGATTCCTGTGAAACGAAAGAAGAAAGACATATGGTGGATAGGTATCGGGAAAGACCGGATTGGAATATGTCAAATATCAAAACAGTGATGCCTGAGAGTATCACAGATACCCATCAGAGATAAAGGATAGGAGGAAACAAGATGAATCTTCCGCAGATTAAAAATGATAAGGATGCCGAGATCTGGAAAAAGGAACTTGGAAAGGTGAAGAAGGAAGACTTAATCGGCATGATGACACGTGTGCTTGCAGCCCATCCGGAGGCGGCAGAGTGGATTCAGAATGAAATGTCTGCAGACGCATCTTCACATCAGAAAATCTATGCAGATGCAGAAGAAAAACGAAAAGTGAAGGCGGCTGTACAGGAACTTTGGAAGAAGTGGAAAGTTGTCCGGGAGTGGGCAGATAGAGCAGAGCGACATTATGGACTTGATTATGACGAAGAGGACGAGGCATATTCAGATGGTTGGAGGTTCCAAAGGTATTTAAAGGAACATTCTGAAATCACATGGGAAACAAAGATGAATTTCATGGAGGAAATGATTGAAGTATCTGAATATGATACGGATTATCTCGATTGGGGAGATATTCTTTACTGTTCGGCTACGGCAATGATCAACACTCGTGATGAAT
>JAFUZM010000246.1 GCA_017476605.1 Clostridia bacterium | reverse complement strand
TTCATTTGGGAATGAGTCAAACAACCACCCGTCTTCTGGCGGGTGGTTGTTTGTTCTCTGTAAAGAATTTCATTGCAGCTGAATGGATTGCACCTGATTGTGAACAAACCGGGACAAAATACCAAACGGCATGTTAATGGAAAAAGTGGCTAAAGAAGAAGTCCATGAAGTCTTCCCGGTCAAAGTCATCATCGTCATCATCATCGTCCCAATCGTCCCAATCATCGTCGTCATCTTCGATCATATAGTCCGGCATTTCATCCGGGAACAGTTCATAATAGTAGCGCTTGGAATCGGGGAAATACTTAGAATCGTATTCCTCATACCGATTAACCAATTCGGCTTTAAGCGCATCGGCCTTTTCCTCGGTAGAAATGGAACGGAAAAATGGCTGAAGCTTGGTGTAAAGCTCCGGATATTCTTTCTTGAGGAGCGGTTTCGCAGCAAGCAGCTTTTCGCGCTCCATGATTCCGCAAAGCTTTGCGTCCATCTTGACAGCATTCGGGTGGAATGCAGGGACCATGATAAAGGCGCGATAGAGGACGGAAACGCATTTCGGGAAACGTTTGTCGTTTTCAAGACGTGTGATGGTCAGAGATCCCAGATAACCGGTGATTTTACTCTTATCCTGTGCTGAGGAGGCGGAGTCATAAAGCCTGTTAAGCGCGGTCGAATAGTATGGAATAAAATCGACGTGGGCATCTTTCATGCCTGAATCCAGCTCTTTTGCGATGTCCCCGAGCAGATGCTCTCCCAGAATATTCTGCGAATTCTTGATAAAAGCGAGAATGGTGTCGATCGCCTCACCCACAATCTCCTCTTTCCGCTGCTTCGTAGCATAAACAAAGAAATTGGGGATCGCATTTTTAATGGAGGTGAGAGCATCCTTGCTCTGATTGATGTTCTCGGAAATCAACTGTTTGAGATTCTGATAGGCTGCGTCTACTTTCCGGCTGATTTCGAGATACTCACTGTAGGCAATCAGAAAATCGACATTCCGGGCGCCTTTTTCCATGACACGCTGAAAAAGGGGCTTTGCTTTTTTTGTCCAATTGGACTTGATGAAGCTGGTAGCCGCCAGCATCTGATAGTGCCGGTTTTCCTTGTCCAGATTCAGCAGCTTTTCTGCGTAGGATGCAGCACTGCGGGGACTCTGCTTCAGTCGGATCCTGGTCACGTGATAGAGGAAGAAGGGATTTTTAGGATACGTCCTCATTCCTTTTTCGCAAAGATGCAGCATTTCGCTGTCATTTGATTTTTCTCTGAGAGCATCTTCCTGAAGTGCTTTCTCTTTTTTGCCTTTTGGCATCGGGAAGACAGGAACATCGTTGATGACTGCCTCCGTGGCTTCCTCATAAGCCATGCGTATTTCCTTAAACTTTTCCGGCTGACTTTGAGGAGGATACTCTCTGATTAATGAAAAGTATCTGCGCTTCAGGTCTTTGAGTGAGACATCCGAGGAAACGCCTAAGACGTCAAAACAGGTAGCCATTTTAATCCTCCAGGAGACCGAGGACGCTGGTCAGTGAATCCTCTGCATCAGAGGCGCCCTCATCATCATTTGCAGAGATGCAGCGCTTAAGATCTTCCAGTGCGTCATTGAGCTGGGAAGCGAACTCTTCCTCATCCTCGTCGTCTTCAATGCGTTTCAGTGCGCGCTCGGCACGGCGGATAATTGCACGATAGTCTGCGGCAAGCGGGGATTCTTTCCAATCCTCATAATACTCCGTATCGGCTGTCTTTCCATGCATATCAATGCTGATGGAAGCGCTCTTTCCGGTGGAGATGACGGTTGCCTCAACATTCAGCAAACCATTGATATCATAGGAAAATTCAACATCCAGGGATTCCAATTCTCTGTAATTTGCAGGAATATCGGAGAGCATGAATTCACCCAGGTAGTGGTTATGACTGGCAATGGCGCTCTCGCCCTGATAGGCTTCAATCTTGACCTCTGTCTGTCCCGGATAGCAGGTATAATAACGGCCTTTCCGGGTCGTCGGAATGGTGGTATTGCGGGGAATCAGGACGGAGAAATAATCAGAGCGGCCATTGTTGATGCAGGAAATGCCAAGGCTGAATGGATTGACATCGGTCATAATCAGGCCTTCATTCGGGTCGATTTCCCCGGAAATGATGGCAGCCTGAATGGCGGCACCTTCAGAGACGGCAAAATCCGGATTGACGGCAACGTCCGGGGCCTTTCCTAAATAAGCCTCAATATCACGGGCGACAATGGGCATCCGGGTGCTTCCGCCGACCAGAATGATCCGGTCAAGGTTTGCAGCGCTGATGCCTGAGTCGGCAAGAACGACATCAATCGGTCCGTGAGTGCGCTCAATCAGGCCAGCGACCATCTTTTCAAATGCAGCACGGGTCAGCGTTTCATCCAGCTCAACCGGCTGGCCGTTCACTGTTGCAATCGCAGGAATCAGAATCTGATAGCTGTCCTCTTTGCTGAGTGCTTTCTTGCAGTGCTCTGCTTCCTCCTTGAGTTTGACCATCGCATACCGGTTGGTGCGCAGATCCACACCGTGCTTATTCTGGAACTGACGGATCAGCCAGTCCATGATTTTTTCGTCAAAGTCCTTGCCGCCCAGCTGATTGTCGCCGGCGCTGGCTTTCACCTCAAGTACGCCATCGAACATTTCGAGCAAGGTAACGTCAAACGTGCCGCCGCCAAGGTCATAGACCAGAATGTGGCTTTCCTCATCCATGTGATCAAGACCATAGGAAAGGGCAGCTGCCGTGGGCTCGTTTAAGATACGCTCCACCTGGAAACCGGCAACGCGACCGGCCTTGATGGTTTCAAGACGCTGTGTTTCGTTAAAATAGGCAGGAACAGAAATAACGGCGCGCTTGATGTCCTCGCCCAGATATTCGGTGGCATAGGTCTTGACAAAATCAAGAATCTTTCCGGACAGAGCAACAGGGGTATAGGTCTTCTTTCCAATGGAAATCATCTGCTCGGTGCCAATTTTCCGTTTGACCTCAATGGCGGTGTTTTCAGGGGAAAGGATGTACTGTGCCAGCGCTCTTGAACCGACAACCCAGTTTCCGCCGTTGTCAATGCCGACAGCAGAGGGTGTGATGGCTTCATGGTCAAAATTCAGAATCATTTCAACCTTACCGTTACGATAAACGGCAGCTTCTGTCGTAGAGGTACCAAGATCAATGCCAATAATCGTGCTCATAAGAAACTCCTTCTCTGCAGGTACTTTATGGGATCTGCCAGGCGAATCTGCCAAGTACCTGCTTTACTGACAGAACCAACGCAACGCGATGGGCATGGCGCTTTATTGGGTTACTGAATTTGGGTTAGTCCGATGTACGGAAGAAGTCAAGAAAGTCCGGATGACTGGACGAATCCTGAGAGGACGAGGCAAAAGATGCGTGGTCCTCTTCATCAAGACGGGAAGGAGGATCCACCTCTGGTATCGCCCGCGAGATGGGATCGTCATCCTTTGCAAGCTCCTCTTTATAAATGTAGGCGCAAATCTGGGCCTTGCGATGAACAGTTCCGTTATGAATATATCCGCAGTTATAGACTTCGGCGACTGTCTTATCGAGATCGGGGTCACCTGTTTCGATGGTGTCGATCACCTCGTGGATGGCATAGTCGACGGGAATCTCGGTATCCTCAATCACGGTTATTCCGGCAGTGAAGCGCGGATTCCTGAGCTTCTGGTCAACGAGCTCGAACTGGCGGCTCCAGGTGGGGTCGCTCGCAGCAGCCTTGCGCAGGGTGCTCAGCTGATCGTTGTACCCTTCTGCCAGGGTGAGGAGGGAAGTCTCACTGCGCTTCAGATCGTTCAGCTCCTGCTTTTCGATATCCTTGATGCAGCCTTGAAGCTTAGCGATCACTTTCTGCTGTTCTGACTGAGAATCCTCAAGAGATTCAAGCATATCCTCAATGACCATGTCATGTTTTGAAATGGCAGAGGAAAGCTTGCTAAGTCGCTCGGAAAGATCGCCAGAGGGCTGTGCAGCCTGCGAATGATCGTTCATGGAGGCGATGATCTCTGTGATCTGAGAGAGGAAGGCGGACTGCTGTGTGCGCATTTCCTCTCCGAGCTGTTCAATATAAGGGGCATATTTTTTCATCTGCTCGGGATCGGATTCCACTCGCATCCGCTCGCCTAAGCGGTAGATCTGATCCGTGATGCGTGTGATGGATGCCTCGTTCTTTTTTTCAAGCTGTTCAAATTGACTCAGTACGGAAGCATAATGTGTGTTTTCGGTCTCCGCCTGCTGCTTTTGTCCTTTGACGATCTGCGCGATGGAGGCGATGACCTGTTTGATTCCGGTCTTGACTGTTTGTTTGAATCCCATGCATACCTCATGATTTCTAAGAAAATGTAACGTTCCTGAAAGTAGAATGAGCAAGGCCCATTCCGATGCATTATAGCATAAAGGAGCTGTGTTGTGGAGAGTCTTTTACGAAAATGTTACAAAAATTATTAAAAAAACGTAACAATTACGATGGGACAACGGGCAAAATTTCCCGTTTGAGTGTAAATCCGATTGACGAATGCAGCCCTGAGAGGTAAACTTTTCAAAAAATGACAGGACAAGATATGAACATTCGAAAACATTATCTCTTTCAGGGCGATGTCCAGGGAGTTGGATTTCGTTATCGGGCCCAGCAGGCGGCAGATCTTCTTGGAATTACGGGCTGGGTCAGAAACAACTGGGATGGTTCGGTGGAGATGGAAGCGCAGGGGCCAGAAGAGGCACTGGATCGACAGATTCAGTGCATTGCAAACGGTCTGTATGTGGATATTCGGGAGCGTCAGGAGTGGCAGCTCCCTGTGAATCTTTCGGAAAGCGGGTTTAATGTACGGGATGAATGGTAAGCACTTTATTGGGTGGCTGCTGCTGTTTCTGCTGATTGCGGCAACAGGCTTTGGGGAAGCGGCAGACATTACGCGCACGACACGGATACGTGTGAACCGTAACGGAAATGACAAAGAGCGGCTGACGGATGACCGGTATAAAACCTATTGGAATGGAGGCCCTAAGGGGTGGCTGGAATTTGAAACGAGTGAGCCCTGCTTCGGCCTATACATCCGGTGGGCAGAGGAGCTGACGGGCTATCAGATTGAAACGATGACGGGAGAGCAGTGGATCCCGGAGCAATCCGCGACGGCAAGGTACTATAACGAGTATATTCCACTGGATGGGAAGTCGCATTTTCGGCTTGCGGGAACCGGTCCCAATGACCTCTGCATCACGGAAATTGAGCTTCTCGGCAGCGGAGAGCTGCCCCAACATGTGGAACTCTGGCAGCCCTTTGAGGGAGAGGCTGACCTGATGGTCCTCTCCGCCCATCCGGATGATGAAATCCTCTGGTTTGGCGGGACCATTCCATATTACCGCAGCGAGCGGGGGAAACGCGTACTGGTCGTAAACGTATCCGAGCAGCCGGCAAGCCGCAAATGCGAGCTGCTTGACTGTCTCTGGACATGCGGGGTACGGGAGTATCCGGTCCTCTCCGGCGGAAAAGCGTTTAAGGATCGATACAATTCTCAGGTGAGCCAGATTCTAAAGATGTGGGGCGAGGAGAACCTTTACCAGTTTGTGACCAAAATGATACGGCAGTATCGTCCCAAGGTGGTGGTGACTCATGATGAGAACGGAGAATACGGGCATGGAGCACACAAGACGTGTGCCTACTCCATGAAGCGCTGCCTTAAACTGGCAGCGGATCCTGACTATATCATAGAGGATGCACCGGAGCTAAAGCCCTGGCAGATTCAAAAGCTGTATATCCATCTCTACCCGGAGAATGAGATTGAAATGGATTGGCGTGTTCCGCTTGACAGCTTTGGCGGCAGGACGGCCTATGATGTGGCGTGTGAGGCTTTTTTGCGTCACCGTACCCAGCAGAGCGGAAAGTATGAGGTTCGGGATTTCGGAAAGCATGACAATCGTCGCTTTGGCCTTTACTATAGTGCCGTCGGTCCGGACAAGGAGAAGAATGATTTCTTTGAAAACATTGAAGCGTCGGAGACGGAACGGGAAAGCGTTCCAGCGAAAGTGATCCTTGATCCCGGAAGCATTGAGACGGTCCAGATCAACGAATAAAAGGCTGTGCACATGGAATTCCATGTGCACAGCCTTTTT
>JAFUZM010000245.1 GCA_017476605.1 Clostridia bacterium | reverse complement strand
TTGAGCATGTGAAAGCTGTAGGACCAGCGATAAACGCCGTGTGCATCCCGATAGATTTCTTCCGGAATTTTCACCCGATCCGTCTCATAGCCCAAGCGAGCCTGGTTATTTTCAGGAATCTCTTTTCTTCTTTGGCAGCCTTCCATGCTACTACCTCACTTTCGCTTTTTTCTGCTAAGACAGTAGAGAATGGTATGCTTCATTTCTTCAGGAGGCCAACTATACAAAGATCATCGGTTGTATAATACAACAATATCATGGTAATAGGAACACATAAAATGGATCGAGTACGGTTTATGACAAAAAACTGCGAGAATCTGCCGAAAAATTGCTTTTGAAGACGGCTGAAAAAACAGACTATTCTTGTTTTTGGCCAGCAATTGAAATTGTGTTCGCTTTTTGTGTGTAGCGTGTTCTATTTGGCAAGGGCATGCACATAAAGCTATTTCGCAGTATGGATACTTTGCGTATGGTGGGTTTATTCGGGTGATTTCATCTGGGAGTACGCTCCTTGCATATTCAGAGGGAATCTCGTATAATGCAGGACATGCAGTTTTGAAAAGAACAAATCAGCATCTCCGGTGCTCCAGGGAAAGGGAGATGCGGAATTTACACAGGTGAATGGCATGCTTAAACGACGAGATCTGATCATTATCGTGCTTCTTTTGGCAGTGGCCCTCGGGTTTTATCTGATTTCCCAGTATATGGGAAGCAGACAGGTATCTCAGGTTGTGGCCAGAATCAATGGAGAGGTGGTCTTTCGCGAATCGCTCCTTAAAAATGGCGCATATGATATTCCACAGGCCGATGGAAATGAGAATCGGATCCGGGTGGAAAATGGGGTGGTCTGGATGGAATCCGCCAATTGTCCGGATGCGCTGTGTATTCATCAGGGAAAGATGCGGAGTATGGCAAAGTCCATTGTGTGTCTGCCGCATAACCTTGTCATCACCCTGGAAGCGGATAGCGGGGAACAGCTGCCGCCGGAGGATGGGATTGACGTGATTCTTTACTGAAAATCAAACGAAGGATTGGACATTTTATTCATGTTAAAACTACTGCGTGCATGGAATCAGGATGCAAAGAGCCGGCCGGATGATCGCTTTGTATCAGTCTGCGACGGGATACGGGTGCTTTCGATCTTCATGGTGGTCTGGTTTCATATCTGGCAGCAGTCCTGGCTGTATCCCTATCTTGAGATATTTGGCCTTCGGCTGAATCTGGATCCGCTTGTTCGGTCCGGTTATATCCATGTGGACACCATGATTCTGATTTCAGGCTTTTGTCTGTTTCTGCCATATGCCCGTGCTGAGGGGAGGCTGCAAAATCCGCTGACGTTTTATAAAAAACGACTGGTTCGAATTGCGCCTTCCTACTATCTGACCATTCTTATCATGACCATTGTGGCGGTTGCAACCAATGCATATCAGTATCCGCCACCAACCTTTGCGGAGGACTTGATTTCACATCTGACCTTTACGCAGATGTTCCGCATTCAGACCTATTATTATACGCATATGAATGCGGCACTTTGGACAATTGCTCTTGAAATGCAGTTATATCTGCTGTTTCCGCTCCTGGCACTTGGAATGAAAAAATTCCCGCTGCCGACATTTCTGCTTGGTGTGGCTGCGGGAAATTTCTATCGGGGAATGCTCCTTGAGCGGGGCGGGGACCTGACCATGTATTTCAATCAGCTGCCTGCATATATAGATGTTTTCATTATCGGCATGATGACGGCCTGGCTTTATGAGAAGACCTGTCACTGGCCACATAATGCTTTTACCAGAATTCTTTGTTCCGTCGGGACGATTGCAGCGGTAGCGGTCATTGTTTTCATCTGCCAGGACCAGTCCTCTATGGGGATTTCCGGACGTCTTCAGGAGGGGCAGGTGATTCATCGCATTTATATGGCAATGGCAGGTGCAGCTCTGCTTTTGTTTGCGGGGAATGCAGGCTGGTGTGTTCGCCATGTTCTTGGGAATCCTGTCCTGCATTTCATCTCGGGAATCACCATGCACATTTACATCTGGAATCAGGTGATAGCGGTCTGGATATTGAAGCTCAGGATCGTGCCAAGCGCATTCAAGGATCCGAATTATGAGGGTGACCATCTTTGGCAGGTACGCTATACCTGGCTATGCTTTGCGGTGGTCTTTGTCATGGCGGTCATACTGACCTATGGATTTGAAAAGCCTGTGGCTCGCTTTTTGCTGAGAAAAAGGGAGACGTCGAAGAGAAAAATGGGCGAGGAGGATCAAGGTGAAAGACATTGAAACGATAGGGCTGATCGGCCTTGGTGCGCTTGGTATGCTCTTTTCAAATTGCTTTGTAAAGAGCGGGAAGCGGTTTGTCGTGATCGCAGATGCTGAGCGGGCGGAAAGGATTCGGCGCGATGGCGCGATCATCAATGGGGAGCACGTCTGTTTTGAGGTGCGAACTCCCGAGGAAGGAACGCCTCTCGATCTTGTGATCTTTGCAACTAAGGCCGGTGGCCTGTCATCGGCAATGGAAACGGCGGCACCGTTTGTTGGGGAAACCACCTGTATTCTCTCTGTCCTCAACGGCATCTCAAGCGAGGAAGAGCTTGAAAGACGGTTCGGAAAAGAGAAGGTCCTCTTTTGCACCGCACAGGGAATGGACGCTGTGCGGGAAGGAAATCGGTTATCCTATGCGCATCCGGGAACGCTTGTCATCGGAGAGCGGGCACCTGGTAAGGTGTCCGAGCGTGCCGGTGCACTGGCAGAGTTTCTGACGGCCGCGGGCATTCCGACAGAGGCCGTTCCCGATATGGTACGCCGTCAGTGGGGAAAACTGATGCTCAATGTTGGCATCAACCAGACGGTCATGGTCTATGAGGGAACGTACAGAACGGTGCAGCAGCCAGGAGAGGCTCGTGAAACCATGCTTTCGGCAATGCGTGAGGTTCTGACACTGGCAAACCTTGAGGGCTTTGCACTGACCGAACATGATCTGAATCAATGGGTTGCACTGGCGGATACACTTGCGCCTGAGGGGATGCCAAGCATGCGCCAGGATGCCATGGCACACAGGAAAAGTGAGGTGGAGCTCTTTGCCGGAACGGTCATTCGTCTGGCAAAGACGCATGGACTGGATGTTCCGGTGAATGAGATGCTGTACAGACGCATTCGCGAGATGGAGAGCATGTACTGAATCAGCTGGAACATTGAATGATTGGAAAACTGATTCGCGTTCAAAAGATGAAGCTCAGAGCTGACGACCGTGACTTATGAGAAAGGCGAAAAGCTCGGCGAATATGCGCTCAGTTCTCCGAAGGGGGAGACGAGGCTTTGTTTGACGGTGGACTACGACAGGGCAGAGCTTGTCTATCTCACAGCGGCGCTCTGCGACGAGGCGGGAACACTGAAAACCGGAGCGGATGAAGAACTCATGGCAGAGGTCGAGGGCGCGAAGCTTCTCGGCTTCGGCAGCGGAGACCCCAAGCCACTCATGAACTACAACACAGGCAGGGCAAAAACCTATAAGGGCCGCGCACAGCTGATCTTGAAGAAGCAGGCTGGTTTCCCGATCCATGTTTCCGTTTCCTCCAATACTGGTAAAACGGCATACATTCTGCTGTAAAGAGAGCCTGCCGCGATAACAGCATAACACAATAAGAGGAGCTGCTTCGGTTGAAGCAGCTCCTCTTATTGCTCAAAGTGAATTGACTGATGACTCTATTCTGGTTGGCGTAGAATCCTGTGCTTGCCCTATCAGATGGAATTTCTCACTGAATATGAGGGCTTGTGGAATACTGGAGGCATCCGGCAATGATTGTCTGAGCCAACCAGAGGTGCGTTTTTGATAAGAACGAGAGCAAGCGAGACTCTACACAGAATACCGGGAGAGGATATGGTCAAGGAGGGATTCAAGCTCCTCTGAGGTATGATAGGGATACAGATGGAGAGCGGGATTCCCGGCAAGCATGGCGGAAAGGTGAGCCTTTGCATTGTAGAGAAAATAAACGAGCTTTTCGTGCGCCTCTGCAAATGCAAGCTCATAGCCGACGCCCAGGGATGGCTGGGTACACTCTGCAATCACACAATCAGAGGAGAGAATCCAGTCCGTATCCGTTCGGTATATGACATCATCCGGGGCGCTTGAAACATAGTCCGGGT
Source organism: Clostridia bacterium (assembly GCA_017476605.1). Taxonomy (GTDB): domain Bacteria; phylum Bacillota; class Clostridia; order Christensenellales; family Aristaeellaceae; genus Ventricola. The sequence goes on along the minus strand of JAFUZM010000245.1, from coordinate 9,846 downwards.
TTCCGATGTGCTCGGTGAGCACAGTATGTCCCCGCTGCTGTATGGCGTGAATGATCGTCCCGTACAGGCAGACGTCTTGGCGTCCGCCTCGAATGCTGCCGGCAAAATAGATGTTCATAATGCCTCCGTTGCAGGTGGATTTGTGTTTGCAGATCTGCCATTTTGTCAGGGAGCTGCACCTGACAAAATGCCATGTGAGCATGCTTTCTGGAAAGGAAAAACCGTCCGGGGAAACCGGACGGATGAATTAGAGGTCGTCCTCCGTGCGAATGACGGTGACATTGCTTGAACCATAGTGAGCTACTGCGGTACGAATGGCCGCCTGGTGATCGCCGTCCACCTTATTACTTCCGTGTGTTTTGGAATTGAGAAAATGGAGGCAGAACTGGCCGGGGAAATTGTTGCTGTGAATCAGCTGCGAGCCGTGGGGCTGAGCGTAGATGGAGCAGACAATGCGGTAGCCGGTATCCGTCGTGATGACCGCAGGACGGCGTAAAAATGTGATGGATGAGGTCGATGTTACATGATAGATGCTGAGCAGAGTTTCTGTATCTTTAGAGGTAGATGGCTCAACATCCAAATGGTTTCCGGCAGACTGAATGGTCACATTCAGGGATTTTCCGGAGTTGAGATCAGTCAGATGAACGCTGTGACCCTTGACCAGGCCCAGACGGCCAAACAGTTTGTTGTTCTTGGCTTTAAACCAGTCAAGGTTGTAAATGTGTCTGCTGGAGGATGAGGAAGAAGACGAAGAGCTTGAACTTGAGTGAGCAGCGGCATACACAGAATTGATTTTGGCAATGGTGTTGCTGCCGAGAATGCCATCTGCAGTGAGACCATATTTCTTTTGGAACGCTTTTATAGCGGCTTCGGTCTTACTTCCGGCTTTTCCGGTTACCTCTCCGGAATACAGGCCAAGCTCCTTGAGCTTCTGCTGGGCGTTCTTGATGGTACTGGAGGAAACGTTTGCGTTTCCGGAGGAGGCGGTGGAACTGCTGCTGGAGCTGCTCTTTGAGGTAGCGGCTGCATAGACGGAATTCAGCTTTGACAGCGTCGCACTTCCGGCAATGCCGTCAACGGTGAGACCGTACTTTTTCTGGAATGCCTTGATGGCCTCCGTGGTTTTGCTGCCAGCATTGCCGGTGATTTCACCATTATACATTCCGAGCGCCTTGAGCTTTTCCTGAACCTGCTTAATGGTACTGCTTGGGACAGAGACAGTCTCTGTTGATGAGGAATTGTCCGTCTTTTGGGTGCCGGAATAGACATCATTCAGCTTGGAGAGCGTTGCACTGCCAAGAATGCCATCCGCAGTAAGCCCATACTTTTTCTGGAACGCCTTGATGGCGGCCTCGGTTTTGCTGCCTGCATTGCCGGTGATCTCGCCGGAGTACATGCCAAGGGCTTTCAGCTTTTCCTGGGCATCCGAAATGGTTGAGGAGGAAACAGACGAAGAGGCCGGTGCAACGCTTGCCGAGGGGGCCGTCGTGCTGCTTGCAGACACATGCGCATTATATACCGCATTCAGCTTTGAAAGGGTTGCACTGCCGACAATACCATCTGCGGCCAGGCCGTTTTCCTTCTGGAATTCCTTAATGGCAGCTGTCGTCTTGTCTCCGGCGTTACCGGTGATCTCACCCTGATAGAGACCGAGCTCTTTCAGCTTTTCCTGCACGTCCATAATGGTTGCAGAAGAAGCACTGTTGGCACTTTTTGTCTCCGCCGTTGCAGTCTTTGCACCGGACAGCTGACTGTAGGCTTCATCAAGGCGGGACAATGTCGTCGGAGTTAAATTGCCAGAGGGTTCGAGTCCGATTTTTTTCTGGAAGGACTGAATGGCAGCAATGGTCTTCTCGCCTGCCTTGCCGGTGATTTCACCGGAATAAATTCCCAGTGCGCCAAGCTTTTGCTGGACATCCGAGATCTGAGAGGCGGAGTATTTTGAAGTAGAGGCAGAGGAAGAGGAGGCGGGGGCAGGAGAACTGACGACCCCCTGAACACGCAGTTCCTCGCGCTCAGAGGCGGACTTTGTTCCGGCAGGGCCTTTTGGAAGGGTTCCGCCGGAAACGTCGTACTCTGATTTGACATCTTTTGCGTCCAGAATTTCGACATAGGTGCTGCCGCCGCTGCTTTGAGCGACCCAGCCGGATTCCGTCTTTCCCTCAAGGGTATGATACTTAATATGAAGGAAGACGGTTCCGTTTGTTTCCTTGCTTTCTGTAATATAGACGACGCCGTTTTGCTCAATATTGTCAAAAACAGTGCTTGAGGTAGAGGCGTCATCGCGGACACGGACGCGTGTCAGTGCCCGGCCATAGACATTGCTGTACGTTTGCGCACAGGCAGAGACCGCCAGTACGCAAAGGATCAGGCAAAGAATGACGGATAAGATTTTTTTGGTATGATTAAACAAAGCTGTTCACGCCTTTCTTAGGGGAATCGGCACTATTGTAAACATAAATTGGAAGTTTCGCAAGCGAAAACTTTTGAATCGCTGGCCTTGACAGACCAAAAGTCTATTTATATTTACAAAAAAGATACTGTATGTTGATGTATTCTTTGATACGAAAGACAACATACAGTGTAAGGCGGATGATAAAAATTTTTTGAGGAGAGCTCAAAAAAACGGCGAGAGCAGGTGATTACACTGTGCCTTTCGGGCGATGAAGCTGGTCATAGATCTAAAAAGTCCCTCCTGCGAAAGAACCACAGGAGGGTAGGAAGGTACAGACTTTTGGTCTGCAAAGACGATAAAAAAGATTCCCGGACGAATCCGGGAATCTTTATCAGGCAATTTCAACGATCCAGCCCTTGGGTGCTTCGAGGCGGCCCATCTGGATACCGGTAAGGGTATCATAGAGCTTGGTGAGAACGGGACCCATCTTATCCATGCCGGAGGAGAAGAGAACCTCTTCGCCATGGTCGTCGATCTTTCCGACGGGAGAGATGACGGCGGCGGTTCCGCAAAGGCCGCACTCTGCGAAGGAGCCTTCCTTCACTTCCTTAAGGGTGACCTCACGCTCGGTGACCTTGAGACCGAGATAGGTCTTGGCAACCTCAACGAGAGAGCGACGGGTGATGGAGGGCAGGATGGAATCGGACTTCGGAACGACGAGGTTTCCGTCAAAGTCAACGAACAGAATATTGGCACCGCCGGTTTCCTCAATCTTGGTGCGGGTGGCCGGATCCAGGTAGATGTTCTCGGCAAAGCCCTTGTTGTGGGCGTCGACGATGGCGTGGAGGCTCATCGCGTAGTTGAGGCCGGCCTTGATGTGTCCAGTGCCGCGGGGGGCTGCACGGTCATAGTCGGAGATGCGAACGGCAATTGGCTTGGCGCCACCCTTGAAGTAAGGGCCGACGGGCGTGCAGAAGATGCGGAACATGTAATCCTCAGCAGGCTTGACGCCGATAACCGGGGAGATACCGAACATGTAAGGACGAATATAAAGCGTTGCGCCGGAGCCGTAGGGCGGAACCCAGTCAAGGTTGCCGCGGACGGTCTCGATGACGGCGTTTACAAAACGGTCCTTCGGGAAGGGCGGCATTTCAAGATAACTGGCACTGTCATACATACGTGCTGCATTCAGGTCGGGACGGAATGTGACCACGTGGCCGTCCTGCGTACGATAGGCCTTGAGGCCTTCAAAGACAGACTGCGAATAATGGAGGACACCTGCATCCTCGCTCATGGTGATCATCGGGTCCTCAGTCAGACCACCCTCATCCCATTTTCCGCCGATGTAATTGGAGACGTACCGCTTGTCGGTGACATGATAGGCAAAACCCAGATTGCCCCAGTCCAGTTCTTTTGTACTCATGATAAATTCCTCCACTGCGGTGTCCGGTATAGAAAAATGGGCATCGCAAATTATTCTGCAGTATTGTATCGCAATCCGGTTTGAGATTCAAGTGTTATTGCTTTTTTGGAAGGCTTCCATTATAATGGCATGCGTTGAAATTTCGGAAAAAAAGAGGAATTTTTGCACGAAAGGAACAGATCATGGAAAAGAAAAATCAGGCAGTCGTTACCGTTCTTGGAAAGGACACAACCGGCATTATTGCGAAAGTCAGCGGCGTTTTGTTTGAACATGGCGCCAATATTCTCGATATCTCGCAGACCGTTCTTTCCGGAATGTTCAATATGATTATGATCGTCGACTTTACCCTCTCTGAGTTTGCGACGATTTCTGCAGCACTTTCCGATCTCGGTGCCCAGCTGGGACTTGAAATCCGGATTCAGCGCAGTGAAATCTTTGATGCCATGCATCGGATCTGAGGAACATTTGTTGGTGCGATGGCTTTATCAGTGAAGCGGGTACGTGACAAAGGCAAGTCAGCAAAAGGATACATGTACCTGCATAGGAGGAGAGGACAGGGATGATCAATACATCTGAAATTCTGCAGACGGTGCGGATGATCACCGAGGAAAAACTGGATATACGAACCATTACCATGGGTATTTCGCTGTACAGCTGTATCCATCCGGAGAAAAAACAGCTGTACGACCGGATCTATGATACGATTACGCGGCGTGCGGAACATCTGGTCGAGGTAGGAGAAGCGCTTGAATGCGAATTCGGCATCCCGATTGTCAATAAGCGCATCTCTGTTTCGCCGGCATCCATGATTACAGCCGCCTGCGGGGATCCCATGGTTGCAGCCAGAGCGATGGATGCGGCAGCCAAGACAACGGGCGTCAATTACATCGGCGGATATACCGCACTGGTGCAAAAGGGCCTCACGGAAAATGACCGCCGGCTGATTGAAAGTCTGCCGGAAGCGCTTTCTGAGACGGAGCGCGTCTGCGCCTCCGTGAATGTGGCGAGCACCAAGGCGGGCATTGACATGGACGCCATCCGGCTCTGCGGTGAGGCCATCAAGGAGATTGCAGAGCGGACAAAGGATACGGATGCCTCCGGGTGCATGAAGCTGGTGGTTTTTGCCAATGCGGTGGAGGATAATCCTTTTATGGCCGGAGCGTTCCATGGCCCGGGTGAGGGGGAGAGCTGCATCAATGTGGGTATCTCCGGTCCCGGTGTCGTAAAACGGGCACTTGAAAAGGAAGCACAGGGCGCACCCTTTGATGTCGTCGCAGAGACGATTAAACGGACGGCGTTCAAGATCACCCGTGTCGGCCAGCTGATTGCAAGAGAGGCAAGCACGCGCCTGGGCGTTCCCTTTGGCATCGTGGATCTCTCGCTGGCACCCACCCCGGCGATGGGCGACTCTGTCGCTCATATTCTTGAGGAAATGGGCCTTGAGGCCTGTGGCTGTCCCGGAACCACGGCTGCGCTTGCGCTGCTCAATGACGCCGTCAAAAAGGGCGGTGTCATGGCGAGCTCGCAGGTGGGTGGACTCTCGGGGGCATTTATCCCGGTTTCCGAGGACATCGGAATGATCAATGCAGCACGCTCCGGTGCACTGTGCCTTGAAAAGCTTGAGGCGATGACCTGTGTCTGCTCCGTGGGACTTGATATGATTGCGGTCCCCGGGACTACCAGCGCGGCAACCATTGCGGCGATTATTGCCGATGAGGCAGCCATTGGAATGGTCAACAGCAAGACGACGGCGGTCCGCCTGATTCCGGCACCCGGCAAGGATGTGGGGGATGAGGTGGAGTTTGGCGGCCTCTTTGGCCGGGCCCCGATCATGCGCGTCTCTCCCTATTCCTCTGAGGCATTTATTGCCCGTGGTGGACGTATTCCTGCGCCGCTTCAGAGCCTCAAAAACTGAGAATCACCGGAAATCGGCAACGAACATGGAAGGAAATGGAAATGGAAATCAAAAGCAGAAACGAAATTGATCCCAAGTATACCTGGGACCTGACCAGGGTGTATAAAGATGATGCCGCATGGGAAAAGGAGTTTGCGGCGGTGGCCGGCGAGGCAGCGGAATATGGAAAGCTGGCGGGGACGCTTTGTAATGGCAGGGAAGCCGTGCTTTCAAACCTGAATACGTATTTTGACCTTAACCGTCGTCTCAGCAGCCTTTATAGCTATGCGATGATGAAGCAGAACGAGGACACCGGGAATGAAACCTATCAGGCAATGAATGACCGGGCATCCACGCTGCTTGGCACCGTTATGGCGGAGAGTGCCTATCTGTCCCCGGAGCTGCTGTCGCTGCCGGAGGATGTGCTTGAGGCCTATGCGGTGGATCCGGATTTTGAAAACTACTCTGTTTTTTTGCATGAGACGATTCGGCAAAAGCCGCATGTGCTCACGCAGGAAGGGGAACAGATTCTTGCCATGTCCATGGACACGCTGACGACCATGGATGCGGCATCCGAGATGATCCGCTCCCTGGATTTGAAGCTTGGAAAGACCCGGGGAGATGATGGCAAGCTGGCACCCCTTACGGATGCATCCTTTATTCTGTTCCTTGAAAGCACGGATCGGAATGTTCGCCGCCTGGCCTTTACAAAGATGATGCAGGGATACGGCAGCATGGGCAATACCTTTGCAGCGCTGTATGCGGGGCAGATCAAGGCGGACATTTTTACAAGCCGTGTACGGAAATTTGGGAGCAGCAGAGAGGCCTCCCTCTTTGAGGATGAAATTTCGGAATCGGTCTATGACAGCCTCATTGAAGCCGTTCATGGAGGCATCGGGACGCTGGATCAGTATCTGAATGTGCGCAGGGAAAAGATGGGCCTGTCTCATCTGCACATGTATGACCTTTATTGCCTTGGCGAGGGATCCTTTGAGATTCAGCCGGACATTGAGGAGGCTTTTGATATCTTCCTCAAGGCCGTGGCGCCTCTTGGCAAGGACTATGTCAAGGATGCGTCGAGAGCGCTCAAGGACCGCTGGATTGACGTCTATGAAAACAAGGGAAAGCGGAGCGGTGCCTACTCCACCGTTGGAGCATATGGTGTCTCTCCGTATGTGCTTCTCAACCATAAGAAGAACTATGACGGGCTTTCTACACTGGCGCATGAAATGGGCCATGCCATGCACAGCTTCTACTCGAATAAGACACAGCCCTATGCAAAGGCCGATTATGCGATCTTTGTTGCCGAGGTTGCCTCTACGACGAATGAAATTCTGCTGAATGAATATCTGCGCAAGGTATATAAGGATGACAAGGATGCGCAGATCATGCTGATCGGCACGCTGCTTGAGCACTTCAGGACCACGGTATTCCGTCAGACACTGTTTGCTGAGTTTGAGCACGAGGCGCATCGGCTGGCGGAAAACGGGGAAAGCCTGACACAGGCAAGGCTGAATGCGCTGTACCTGGAGATTGTCAAAACCTATTATCGCCACTCCTGCACGGTGGATGCCTGTGTTCAGACGGAGTGGATGCGCATTCCGCATTTTTACAGCCCGTTTTATGTGTATAAGTATGCCACCGGCTTCTGCGCGGCGGCGGCACTGGCACAGAACATTCTTTCGGGGGATCCCGAGAAGGTGGCAAGCTATCGGCGCTTTCTGACACTGGGTGGCTCCATGGCGCCCATCGAGGAACTCAAAATTGCAGGTGTTGACATGTCGACGCCCGAGCCGGTCTGCAGGGCGCTTGACTACTTTGCAGAGCTTGTTCTGCAGTATCAGGAACTGCTTGGATAATGAATATGGGTTTGGAACAGATCAGCAGAGAGGAGAGAAAGGGATACAAAGCCTTTATCATGAAGGCGGCAAGCCGCATCCTCCTGCTGGCAACGACACAGTTACTTGCCAATATTCTTTCCTTCGTGACTGAAAGCGATCTCTGGCTGACGCTGAACGTCGTGCTGACGGTGTTTGTTTCCGTATCCTTTGTCTACCATGAGACAAGGCAGGTTCGCTACCTTCTGGGCGAGGACAGCCTTGCCCTGACCTGGCAGATCGGAGATCATGACCTGCGGGGGCTTGAAATCAGGCTTTCCGACATTGTGACCATCCGGGAATATACGGACATTGAGTCTCTTCCCATTTCATATGCCAAAACGCGGTGGTTTTTGCTGAAACGCCCGGCCTTTCGTGTGCGCGCTGCCAGGGCTATGTCCTATGTGAGCGCAGGACTTGCAAGAAAAATTGCAGGGACGCGATATGGTGAGCGAACCGGCATGGTGATTGTGTACCGGGGCAAACGAAAGCTTCAGGCCTGCGTGTTTGAGCCGAGCATTGAGATGCTGTCCCTCCTTACGGAGAAGCTTCCGGATCACATGGGAATTGATGATCGTCTCGGACGCGCCAGACTCACGGGATACCGGGCACGCTGCCTTGAGCGTGCTTTCCCCGGAGAATATCCGTATGTGCAGCCTCTGATTACACAGCATCAGCGGGACGAGGCAGACCGGGAAAACGAACGCTCGAAATCAATGCTCAGATCGTGGATTGATGAGATAAAGGACATACTGGGAATAGGAAAAAAACGGAAAAAGCGGAAAAAGCGTGCAGATGCAGCCGGAGAAGCAGCGGAGCTTCGCAGGGCTGCCGATCAAAAACAGGCAGAAAAGGCGAAAAAACGCCTTGAGAAACAGGAAAGAAAGAAGAAAGTCCGCAGGAGTCCTGAGGAGGATCTGCTGAGCGAGGAGCCGGAGGAGATCAGGAGCATGGATATCCCGGATCATCCGGTCATCGTCGGGGAATGGACACAGCCCCATAGCATTTCCGAAAACGAAGATGTGCCAGGGGAGAAAAGCCTGCCCGAAGGCAGCAATGCCCCTGAAGAGGAACGCGTATCCGAAAGCGGGAATGCGCAAAAGGATGGGGACCCTGCGGAGGATAGAGAAAAAGGAGATACGCTTTGATCAAAACGGTACTGTTTGATTTGGATGGAACACTGACCCGCTCAGGCCTTGGCATTACCAGTTGTGCTCAATATGCCGCTGGCAGGGTGCATCATACGAGGGAACCCGAGGACTGGACAAAATTTATCGGTCCACCGCTGTTTGATTCGTTCCGCGACTTCTGCGGAATGACCGAGGCAGAAGCGGAAACGGCAGTCAACGTCTATCGTGAGCGCTTTACCCGGATCGGATGGGAGGAGAATGCCGTTTACGAGGGCATTCCGGCACTTCTGCGTTCCCTTAAGATAAACGGAATCCATGCGGTCATCGTGACCTCCAAGGTGCAGGAGCTGTCCGTTCGTATTGCAAAGCGATTTGGCCTTATGCCACTGATCGAGGAGGTGGTAGGTCCCGGACCGGAGGAACGGCATCCGGAGAAGGATCAGCTGATCGCTCGCGCAATGGCCAAATACCCGGGCCCGTATGTCATGGTGGGTGACCGCAAATTTGACATTGACGGGGCGAAGGCCTGCGGGATTGCAAGCATTGGTGTTACATATGGATACGGGAGCGAGGAGGAACTGCGGGAGCATCAGGCGGACCAGCTGGCGGCCAGTCCTCTGGAGCTTGAACAGCTGCTCCTGGGTGATTTGCCAAGGGCCCGTGGTCTGTTCCTCACCATGGAGGGCGTGGATGGCTGCGGCAAATCGACCCAGCGGGAGGCACTGGTTGAGGAACTCAAAAAGCTTGGATGGCGCATCACCATGACACGCGAGCCGGGCGGGGATGCCGTTGCGGAAAAGATCCGTGCCTTGATCCTGGATCCCGAAAACAGGGAACTGGGGGATGTGACGGAGGCCTATCTCTATGCGGCCAGCCGGGCACAGAATACAAGAGCACTGATTATGCCGGCACTCTGCCGCGGTGACCTGGTGGTCTGTGACCGGTATGTGGATTCATCCATTGCCTATCAGGGTGGCGGACGAGAGCTCGGAACAGAGAGAATCCGCAGACTGAATGAATGGGCGGTTGAGGGATGCATGCCGGACCTTACGATCTATCTTCGCATGGAACCGCAAAAGGCGCTGGCACGCCGCCTGGAAGCCTCTCAGCCGGATCGCCTTGAGCAG
>JAFUZM010000244.1 GCA_017476605.1 Clostridia bacterium | reverse complement strand
CCGGGCATGGGCGGGATGATGTAATATCAAGAAATATCAACAAATATAAGTAGATATAAAGAAAGCCTCGCGGAAGATCACCGCGGGGCTTTTTTCATGTAAAGGACCAGTGAATCTCGACGTGATCCGGATAAGCGACTATACTGTCGATCAAGGATCTGATCGCGGTACGCAGCAGCTCCGTGTCCCCAGATGCCACAACATCGTCAAAATCCTTCAGGACTTTTATCGCATCATCGACGGAAGACGATGGCTGCGGCTTCGATTTTTCATATTCGGAGATTATAACATTTGTACGGTCACGGTCCTCGTTAAGAGTCTTTATCCTTGCAGATACCATGGCAATATCAATGCCCTCAACCTGGTATAAATCAATAAGCTTACTTACTTGTTTGTCTATCTCGGCGAGGTGCTTCACGGCAGCAGTATATGCCGGAGGCTCAGGAGATTCTTTTTTGTTGGATCCGATCGCTTTCAGTTCTTCCGGATCCAGAGACAGCGAACGTATCTCTTTGATTATCTGATCTTCAAGCTGGCGGATACCATAATGAGAATTACCACATTTGATTTTATTGACCTTGGCAAACCTCTGACGGCATCCGTAATATCCGTAATAAGGCTGGGATGTTGCAGTGATGTGCCTGTTCTTCCATGTAGTTGCACCAAAATTCCCGCCACAAAGTCCGCATTTAATAATACCGGTGAGTAGGTGTGCGGATTTTTTAAAGTTGGCAGCAGTTTCTGAGAAAGAGCTTGTGTAGGCCTGATATTTAGCCTGGGCCCTTTCCCATTCTTCAGCAGGAATGATTGCTTCATGTGTTCCTGGATAATGCTTACCGGAGAATTTGATCATACCGCAGTAAACTGGATTTTGTAGGATCCTCGGAATGGTGGACGCGTGTATCCATTCCGATCCTCTTATCATGTACCTTTCGTGAAGATATGAGAGGATCTGATTCAGGGACATTTCTTTCCCGTTAAGGCCATGCAGGAAGAGATCGAATATAAGTCTCGCCTGCACAGCTTCAGAATCATTGATCACAAGCTCGCCATCTACATAATCATATCCGAAAGGGGCAACGCCTCCGGAATGTTTTCCGGACTTCGCCCTGCCTATACGGCCCATGGTCATACGCTCGGTAATATTATTTCTTTCCAACTGTGCGAATACCGACAGAATACCTATCATCGCCTTGCCGAGTGGTGTGGAAGTGTTCAGGGACGATTCCATGATGGAGCAGAAATCAATATTATTCTTGATAAACTGATCCTCCAGAAGATACATAGTGTCCTTCTGGGATCTCGAGAGACGATCAAGCTTAAACACCAGGACCGTATCAAAAGCTCCGGAAGGGATATCCGAGAGAAGCTGCTGGAGTGCTGGACGGTCAAGTTTTGCTCCGGAATATCCCGGATCCGTGTAGACGTGCACAAGTGTCCAGCCTTGAGCATCACAGTATTTCTTTAATCGGTCCTGCTGCTCGCTGATCGAATAGCCTTCATCCGCCTGTTCCTGGGTGGAAACACGGACGTAACCAGCTACTTTTTTCATGATTTTATACCTCCATTGAAAGAAGGTATGATATAATACCTATGTCCAAAGGGTATCACACATCATACCTGTTATGAGAGCTCTCCGGTGTTCCAGCGCCGGGGAGTTTTTTTATTTTGCGAGTCATTTGCGAGTGGGGAACTCGTTTCATGGTGCAAAATAATGTACATATTGTGGTTCTGGATCATTCAGGATCCTTTTCGTAATATTCAAGGCATACCTCACAATAATACACAGTATCATCCCTTTTATCGATCATATTGATCTTTGTGATTCTGCCTATGACAGTATAGTGGTCATAGATCTCCTTCACCTTCCTTACAAGCTTTGCAGGAACTACCCCGAAATCTGCATTCAAAGTATCGCTGATAAGTGCAAATGCTGGCTTTCCTTCCCATTCATACTCCTGAAGATGGAAGGTGTCATTCACGCCGGATCTCCTGAGGACGTCCTGGCGTTCATATCTGTCAGAATATTTACAGTCAAAAGTTGAACCCACGGCCTTGAATGTGATGGTTCCTTCAGAATCTTCGCCTTCGGATCCGGTATCACTGGACCGCGAAGAAATAACGGCTTTGTTTTCGCGGATCTTCTTTTTCAGGATATATCCCAGGAAGAAGAAACCGATTCCAACAATTAGAACCAGATACCCGGCATTATTACCTTTCATAAGAGTAGCAAAGCCACCCCACACGAAAATAAATCCGATGATGTAGAAAAACATAGTGATACCTCCTTTACATGAATGATAAATAAACAGACTTTAATCATTTGTCTTTTGTTGCCTCGTCAAGGTTCTTCAGGATCTCGGTCACAATTTTGATATTAAGTGGCCTTGAATCCCGCGCAACCTCCATAAACTTCTTGAGTTCTTCACTCCTGGCTATTGCAATAGCATAACCCATGAGCGCTTTAAGTGATTCTGATTCCGTGTGACGTTCTACTTCGATTAGATAATCAATATCGTTCTTCCCAGATCTGTTCGAACAGACTGCTATATCCGGCTTCGGACCATCATCTGCGAAATAAGAAACATCTACACCGAAATATTCCGCAATCTTCATGAGTTTATCCATCTTAGGGGAATATCTCCCCATCTTCCAGTCGGTGAACATAGATCTGCTGACTCCAGTAGCCTTACTTACATCGCTTGCCGAAACCCCCTTTGACTCCATTAAATTCCATAGTTTTCTGTAATCCACAATAACCCTCCGAAAATAAATTACGGAAATCAGTAAAATTTCTCTTGAACTTTACAGAATTTCGTAATAACATAGGGCTATGTGATACGGACATCCGTAAAACATAGCCGTGAAATGATTCTTAGTAAGTCCATTATAACGGATAACCGTAAAGAAAACAACGAATTTACAGAAAGGATTCAAACAATGTACGCAAAATATGCGGTATTAAGAGACGAAAAGAAACTGACAGATTACAAAGTTGCGCAGGATGTCGGAATAGCTCCTTCAACACTATCTGACTGGAAGAATGGGCTATATACCCCGAAGGCGGACAAGCTCCTGAAACTTGCGGAGTATTTTAACGTCAGCATCGAGTACTTCCTTAAGGACTGATGGATCAGCCAGAAGGATGAGGATGCAGCAGGCGTCCAAGAATAAAGGAAGGAGGAATCATGAAAGCCACCAAGGATAAAAATGAAATAAAGATTGTTCACGTCATGAAGGATGGCTCTATCCGGAAGAGTGTAGCAGGGCTTGTGGTTCCTGCCGGACATGACATTTACAGGATAATGAAAACCTATAAGAAACAATAGGACATCATACCGCTAACCTATGGCACCGGCTTCCTGAGAGTGTTGCCGCAACCCGGAGGGTGCGATCACCGACTCTTAGGCTCCGGAACGGGACAGGGACAGAGTTGACTCATAAAGAAACTGTTAATTGGGAGTAATCCAGGGCCTTGATCAGGGCTTGGATTAACAGAATCTTGGGATTTGTACGGAGTCGGCGGCATAGGTCAGCGGTATGAGCAGGAATGAGAGGACCTTATGGACATAGATAATAAAATAACAGACATACTGGAAGAATATGTGAGCTGTGGTGACAAATACATATCTGACAGATGCAAAGATATGCTCTTTGAACTTGAACCAGTGTGCAGAGAGACAAGCATCTTTAAAAATGCAGGAAGAGATTTTCAGGAAGCGCCGGAGTTCCTGAAATGCAAAACCTCCTTGGAATTATTCCGGCATATGTGCTTAAAAATAGCAAACGCCCCAACATGGTTACATGCAGCAGGCACTCCGAGACTGATGATACCTCTGATCTGTGAGAGACTGAGGCAGGAAGAGAAGGAGCAGCTATGAGTAAATTAAAAGGACACTGGGGAAAGGACAATCTGAGCCGCGACTGTATCATTCTCGAAAAATCAAAAGGCTGGATAAATCAAAAAGAAGTATTTGAATGGCTCGAAGAGCACAGGTTCCTGGGATGCAGTTTCGTTCACATGGCTGATTGCCCGTTGGAGGAGATCCCTACGGACCTCTACGAAGAAGGAGACCGGTGGTTCCTGTATGAGCCGGAAGTGATCCTGGAAGAACTGGCCGGAAGGGCATCAGATAGAACAGGCTGCGAATACAAGATAGTGAAGAGGTGATCACATGAGGCTGTTTGTAACACACAAGGACATAGAGGACGCCAAAAAAGAAGCCCAGGAAAAGATCAGAGCCCGTAACAAGGCAATGGCTCTTATCGAGGATGTAAAGGCCCGGTACATAAAAGAAAAGACCAGGGCAAGAAGCAAGAAAGCGGCACTGGAAAAGGATGCATTACTCAGCTCTCCGAAGTTTAAGGATCTTGAGCTCTATGAAAAGAGGCAGGACATCATCGAAGCCTACGGATTCGACTGTATCACCATGGAAGAAAGCGACAGACTGGAAGCCCTCTGGGATGAGCGGGAAGAGATCCGGAACCGTGTTGAGGATGGGTTTTTCCAGGATGATGTGACCAGAGCACTGCATGAAGATTTTATGTCCTGCGTGGTTCTTT
>JAFUZM010000034.1 GCA_017476605.1 Clostridia bacterium | reverse complement strand
TCTATATGAAAAGTATTGAATCCGATCTCGGAAAGGATTACACACACTTGCACTATGATTTCGGAGGAAACCAAAGATGATTGGTCTTGGAACACTGATTAATACTGCCTTTGTGATTGTTGGCGGCTTCTTTGGCATGTTCTTTGGGTCGTTCCTCAAGGAATGGTATCAGGAAACCATGAAATGTGCCTGTGGTCTTGCCACCATCTTTATCGGTGCCTCCGGTACACTTGCAAAGATGCTGATCACGGATGCTTCCGGTCATCTTTCCACAGGCGGAACCTTTGTGATCATCGTCTCTCTTGTCCTCGGTGGCCTGATCGGTGAAATCATCAACATCGAGGAAAAAACCGAACAGTTTGGCAGCTGGCTCAAAATTAAAAGTCACAATGAAAAAGATACACGGTTCATTGACGGCTTTGTCACCTCTGCCCTGACCATCTGCATCGGGGCCATGGCCATCATTGGACCAATGAATGATGCCCTTTATCATGACTATTCTCTGCTCATCACCAAAGGCATCCTTGACTTCATCATCGTCATCGCGTTTGCCGCATCTCTTGGCAAAGGCGTCATCTTTTCAGCTATCCCTCTCTTTCTGTGGCAGGGACTCATGACCGTGATTGCCGCCATACTGGGACCGTTTTTGAGCGCACAGGCCCTTGACAATATTTCCATGGTCGGAAATATCCTCATCTTCTGTGTCGGCATCAATCTGGTCTTTGGGAAGCGCATTCGCGTGGCCAATCTCCTCCCCTCCCTGATCTTTGCTGTCCTGGCTGGCGCCGTCACTCTGTAATTTCTCTACGTTCATCTATGAGGTTTTCATGCAGGATCATTCATCTAAAGCATTGCCCTGGTTTGGCATTCCCAAGATTCTTCCCTATGCGAAGCAGTATCGTGGAAAGATGATCGGGATGGTCCTCCTGGGCATTTTTTCAAGTCTTGTGGATTCCATATATCCACTATTCAATCGGCATATCATCAATCACAACCTGGCAAGTCATACAGCGGATACCCTTTTCGCTGTCGCCGTCCTCTATCTCATCGTCCTTGCCCTTCAGGTGCTCTCTAATTACTATTCGGCCTACACCTGCTCCCGGATGGAGCTGTGGATGAACCGCGATCTTCGCAACGCTGCCTTCAATCATCTCCAGACACTGACCTTTGACTACTTCAATCGGAATTCCGTCGGATATATCCATGCAAGGGTCATGAGTGATTCCGGCAAGATCGGCGAGCTGTTTTCCTGGCGCCTCATGGATTTCGTCTGGAACGGCAGTTACGTGCTCTGTGTCGTCATCGTCATGCTCATCACCAATCTGCGTCTCGCGTTGCTTGTCCTGACCCTTGTCCCTGTGGCAACGATTGTCATCGCCTATTTTCGGAAGCGTCTGATTGCACAGAACCGCCGCATTCGTGAGCTCAACTCGACCATCACCGGCGACTTCAACGAGGGCATTACCGGTGTTCGTGCCATTAAGACGCTTGCCATTGAGGAACGAATGAACAGCGATTTTCATACCCACACCAAAGAAATGCGGCATGAATCCGTTCGCGCTGCCCGTACCTCCGCTGTCATCGGCACAACGGTTGCCTTTCTTTCCTCTGCCGCCCTTGCCATTGTCCTTTGGCGTGGCGGACAGATGACAACTGCTCAGATCATGGAGCTTGGAACGCTTTCCATCTTCATGTCCTATGCCGTTGGCATCATGGAGCCCCTTCAGTTCTGTATCAATGTTCTGACCGCACTGACCACCATTCAGGTCAACATAGAGCGCTTCAGCCGGCTCATGGAAACCGAATCCTGCGTCGTTGACCGTCCGGAGGTGATCTCAGCCTACGGCGATACCTTCCATCCCAGAAAGGAAAACTGGGAGGAGCTCCACGGCGACGTGGAGTTCCGGGACGTCACGTTCCAGTATCCGGATGGAGATGCTCCTGTTCTTGAGCATTTCAATCTGGTTGTCCCCCAGGGTTCCTCGGTCGCCATTGTCGGAGAAACGGGTGCCGGAAAGACCACGCTGGTCAATCTGGTCTGCCGGTTCTATGAGCCTACTCAGGGCCAGGTCCTGATTGATTGCCGGGATGCCCGGGAGCGTTCACAGCTATGGCTGCACAGTCATATCGGTTATGTCCTTCAGACGCCGCATCTCTTTTCCGGAACCGTTCGTGAAAACCTCAGGTATGGTCGTCCGGAGGCAACCGATGAGGAAATCTGGCAGGCACTTCGCCTTGTCTCAGCGGATGCCGTGGTTTCCCGCATGGATAAAGGTCTTGACAGCGATGTGGGTGAAGGCGGCAGCATGCTCTCCACCGGCGAACGTCAGCTTCTCTCTTTTGCCCGCGCCATTCTGGCCGATCCCCGTATCCTCGTCCTTGATGAGGCCACCAGTTCCGTTGATACCGTTACGGAAAAAACCATTCAGGAGGCCATTAAGACGGTCACCAGTGGCCGTACCTCCTTTATGATCGCACACCGCCTCTCCACCATCGTTGATGCCGATGTGATTCTTGCTGTACGGGATGGGCGCATTGTCGAGCGCGGCACCCACAGGGAACTCATGCAGCAGCATGGCTATTACTACGACCTGTTTACGCGTCAGCATGCAGATGTAAGCGTAGACATCGCCATGTCGGGAAAGGAGTGAGTCAAATGCCTGAGAAACGGTACAAGAACAACGTCCACCTGATTTTCCATTTACTCAAAGGATCCAAGCGCTATTTCATCCTGAGTATTGTTTTTGGCTGGATTTCCTCTCTTCTTGATCTCGTCAACCCGCGAATCATCTCCTTTACCGTCGACTCCGTCCTGGGCGACGCTGCGCTGGGTATTCCGGTCCTGCTGACGGATCTCCTCCGCCGTATCGGTGGTCTCATCGCCCTCCGCCAGCACCTTGGTCTTATCGCCATCGGCATCCTGATTGTGGCAATCATTTCTGCTGTTTTCCGCTATACCTTCCGTGTTTTCAGTGCAAAAGGGCAGGAAACCATGCTTGTCTATACCCGTAACCTTCTTTATGAGCATATCATTTCCCTGCCTCTTTCCTGGCACAATCACAACCATACCGGTGATATCATCCAGCGCTGCACCAGTGATGTGGAAGTCATACGGGAGTTCCTCTCCGAGCAGCTTCTGACGCTCATTCGGATGGTCCTCTATATTGTGATGGCGCTTTACTTCATGCTGGGCATTTCCATCCCCCTCACCATCATTGTTTCCATCTTCATTCCGATCATCATCCTCTTTTCCGTCTTCTTTCACAAGCGGATCTCCACCAGTTTCCGCAGGGTGGACGAAATGGAAGGACAGCTGTCTGCTGTTGCTCAGGAGAATCTTTCCGGCGTCCGCGTCGTTCGCGCCTTCGGACGGGAAAGCTATGAGCGTGCCCGTTTCGAAAAGAAGAATACCGAATACACCGGGCGATGGGACCACCTGATGCATCTTCTCTCCCTGTTCTGGTCCTGCGGCGATGCCATTGCCGGCCTCCAGACCCTGCTCATCCTGCTCGTCGGCGCTCATTTTTGCCTTGACGGTTCTCTTTCCGTCGGTGGCTATATTGCCTTCCTTGCCTACAGTGCCATGATTGCAGGACCGGTTCGTCACCTTGGACGCGTCATATCCGGCATGAGTCGCGCGGGCGTTTCCATGGACAGAATCCGCTATATTCTGAATGCAGAGCCTGAATCCAGGATAAAGGACAGCAGGGAGCCCTCTGCATTCATGCACGGGGACATTGAGTTTGACCACGTCCGATTCCGCTTTGCTGAGGACGAGCCCCTCGTCCTTGACGATCTCAGCTTTACCTGCAGGGGCGGAACGGTGACCGGCATTCTGGGAAGCACCGGAAGCGGCAAGAGCACCCTGATGGATCTCCTGTGCCGCCTGTACGATCTTTCCCCGGAAAACGGAACGATCCGAATCGGCGGACAGGACATCCAGTCCATTGACCGTGAACAGCTGAGAAAAGAGATCGGCATCGTCCTGCAGGAGCCCTACCTCTTCTCACGGACGCTGGGCGAAAATATTGCAATTACCAGGTCCGCACCTGACATGGACAGCGTAAAGGCTGCCAGCCACATTGCCGCCCTTGATGACACCGTATCCCGCTTTGCCAAGGGCTATGACACCTTTGTCGGTGAACGTGGCGTCACGCTATCCGGCGGACAGAAGCAGCGCACCGCCATTGCACAGACACTGCTGCGTAAAACGCCCATCGTCATCCTGGACGATTCCCTCTCCGCCGTCGATGCTGAGACGGATGCACGGATTCGCGATGCCATGCAGCACATGGATACGCATGCAACAACGCTGATCATCTCTCATCGGATTACCAGCCTGATGCACGCAGATCGCATCATCGTGATGGATAAGGGGCATGTTGTCGAGCAGGGCACCCACGAGGAACTCTATGCCCTCGGCGGGTTCTATCGGAAAATCTGCGACCTCCAGTCTCCGGATCAGGTCGCCTAAAGCAAGAAGAGCTGCGCAGCCAATTGGCTGCGCAGCTCTTGTTTCTGTTCTGTTTACTCGTCGATGGAGTCGATTAACTCAAGGGAATGCTCCTCATTCATCTTCTTGCAGAGTGCAATAAAGGTGTCAAGAGGCACATTGTTCATCTTCTTGTTTCCGTGGATGGTCGCAGAAACGGTATTCTCGGCGGCTTCCCTGTCGCCCAGAACCAGGATGTACGGATTGCGATACTGATGGAATGCCTTGATCTTTTCCTTCATGTTCTTATCCGCATAATCCGCCTCGACGCGGACGCCCGCTTTTCTGAGCGCGGTGACGACCTGCTTCGCATACGCATTGTGCTCGGGACGAATCGGAACGATGCCCACCTGAACCGGAGACATCCAGAACGGGAAAGAGCCCTTGAAGTTCTCAATCAGGATGCCGATGAAGCGCTCGAAGGAGCCCATGATGGCACGGTGAATCATGACCGGCGTCTTGAGGGAGCCATCCGGTGCAACGTACTTGAGGTCAAAGTTCAGCGGCAGCTGGAAGTCCAGCTGAATGGTGCCCATCTGCCATTCGCGTCCCAGGCAGTCCCGCATCTTGAGGTCGATCTTCGGGCCATAGAAGGCACCGTCGCCCTCATTGATCTCATAATTTCCCTCGCCATACTTCTTGTCGAGGATGCTCTTGAGCGCAGCCTCCGCCTGATTCCAGACCTCAATGTCGCCCATGAAGTCATCCGGACGCGTTGAGAGCTCTGCCTCGTAGGTAAGTCCAAAGGCGCTGTAGATCTCGCCGGCGATATCCATGACGTCGGAAATCTCGGACTCAATCTGATCCTCGGTAATCAGGATATGCGCATCGTCCTGGCGGAACATCTGGACACGGAACAGACCGTTCAGCTCACCGCTCTTTTCCTTACGGTGAATGACATCTACCTGGCTGATCCTGAAGGGCAGCTCCTTATAGGAACGCAGTGCACGCTTGTAGACCATGATCGCGTTGGGGCAGTTCATCGGCTTTGCCGCATAGGTATCCGGTGCCTCAATGTTGCCGCCCTCACCGGGAACCAGGAACATGTTATCGCGATAGTGGCCCCAGTGACCGGAGGTCACCCACAGCTTCCTGTTGTTGATCACCGGTGCGGAAATCTCATTGTAGTCATGCTCCACATGGATGCCACGCCAGAATTCAAGCAGTGCATTGAACATCTTCCAGCCTCTCGGGAGCCAGTACGGCATGCCGGGTGCGGTCTCATCAAACATGAACAGGTCAAGCTGCGGTCCCAGCTTCTTGTGATCCCGCTCCATGGCTTCCTTCACAAACTGGAGATGCTCCTTGAGTCCCTGCTTGTCCTCAAAGGCGTAGACATAGATGCGCTGCAGCTGATCGCGATGCTCATCTCCGCGCCAGTAGGAGCCGGAGACCGACTTGATCTGGAATGCCGCATTCATGAGCTCCTGAGAATTGGAGACGTGAGGACCACGGCAAAGGTCCACATAATCCTCACCCGTCCAGTAGATCGTGATGATCTCATCCTCCGGCATGTCGTTGATCAGTTCAACCTTGAACTTCTGATCCTTAAACAGCTCAAGTGCTTCCGCCTTGCTGACTTCCTGACGCATCCAGTCCTCACGCCGTTTGATGATCTCATGCATCTTGTCCTCAATCGCCTTGAAATCATCATTGGTTACGGTTCTTGGCAGCAGGAAATCATAGTACATGCCATCTGCGATCTGTGGTCCAATGGCATACTGAACCTTATCCTTGCCAAAGATCTCAATGACCGCCTTTGCAAGAATGTGTGCCAGTGAATGGCGGTACACCTCTTTATAAAACGCCTTGTATTCTTCCTTATCCATTTCAAGTCCTCTCCTTTTTGCTTATGATTTGTTGTCAGAGGATGCCTTTTCCCCCATAGGAAGACAAAGTGAGGCAAAAAAACGTCCCCTGCACATTGCAAGGGACGCAGTATTGCGCGGTTCCACCCAAATTGCTGCCATTGGCAGCCTCTTCATTATGACGATAACGGCGTCACCGGATCTGTTCGCAGATCTCTCCGGGGTGGTTTTCAAGGACATATCGGCGGAATACTTCCAGCCTGCCAAACAGGTATTCCTCTCTGCTGCCTCATGGTTCCTCTACTCGTCCCCATCAACAAGTTGCCTTAATTATAATCCAGTAAGTGGAATCTGTAAAGGCTCAATTTCAGCATTAATTTCATTGAGTTGCTTGTTTTCATCTTCTGTTGGCGATATGACTAACATGTTTTTTCTCCTGCTTCTAAGTTGGGGATATAGCATGAGGGTGGCTCATACTTTATTATTATGTGATTATGTGATTATCTGACAGTCTCCTGGCTAGAGTTAACGATACAGGACTGTCTGTTTGGTAAAACGCAAGCGTTCTTGTGAACCATATAACCATGGCTAATTCATCGCCATACCCTCCACCATTCTTCATGATAAAAGACAAAATTCCCCTAAAAGAAGCGTGCCTTCCAGGTAAGTTTCCAACAAAATTCATCTCGGAATTATGTTCTTTTCGCAGCAAATAATGGCTATGTGGTGGATCGTATGTTCAGATTCATCCCTTCAGCTATATTCACAGTCAGCCAATCAGTCGTTCACAATACCGATTGTCCAGAGGAATCCCCTCCATAATGATTTTACAGGTACGTACTGATTAATCCATTACACTCTCTGAAAACAAGCCTTTCTCCAAAAGCATCTGAAAAGCTCTTACCATATAAGCATAAGCTGTAATATCGATGTTTTTCAATCCACTCACCTTCTTAATCCCTTTGATTGGAAGCTTAACGGATCTGTAGGATTCCGGTTCAGCAATTCGTTCAAATTTATTTCCAGTCATAATGCATGTGGCCAAATACATTACCTCACATGCGCATCTCTCTGCAACTTCACCATTCATCTTGCCTTTAAATATATGCGTCTGAATTGCGGCTATTCCCGCAAGAAAGTTTTTGTAGTCCTCTTCTCTGATACTGCCCGTCCCTAATATGCAGATACAGCTCCTAATGGTATCTAGCAAGCAGTCTTTCCGGTGTCGATTCAAGATTCCGATAGCCAATTTCTATGCGAGCAATCTTATCATACACCTGTGCAACCACATCAAAATCATCCATTTCCTGGAGTATTGTCCAGCAATCATACATCTGCTTTATTATTTCCAGTTCCTTTTCTTTTCCAAATGGTATACCTATAGTATGCGGAGCAAAAGCAGTTAGTTTGTCTCCAAGAATACAATGATGCCCGGGTAAACAGGTAAAAAACTCGTATAAAATCCAGAAATTTATAACAAAACTATTAACAAAATCGATTAGATGTTATATAATACTCCATATTAAGTTATGGAGGATTCTAATATGATTGCTAACCAAATACAGTTCAAGCAGATGAGCTTTTTCAACACATTGTCAACTTTATCAGAACGCCGAATCAATTGGTTGC
>JAFUZM010000243.1 GCA_017476605.1 Clostridia bacterium | reverse complement strand
CGGCTTTGCCAACTATGCCGAGGCAACTGCCGCGCCTGCGGAGAGTGCCTATGTGATGGATGATGCTACGCGCGCAAGGCTGGAGCTGCTGGCCGTGGGCATGTATGATCCCACCTTGTATGACAATGCGGACGATCAGATCCCAACACTGGAAGCCAAAAACGGCCTCAAGCTGGCTGACCTCACCGGAAAGAGCTATGACGATCCCCAGTGGGAGAAGCTGCTGGATCAGCTGAGCTTTGACGATATGGCGCAGATGATCAACCTGGGCGGCTGGCGCACTGCGGAGATCACCTCCGTGGGTAAAGTAGCTACCTCCGACTGCGATGGCCCGGCAGGTCTGAGCAACTTCATGACCGGCGCGTATGGCACTGCCTATCCCGCCGAAGTGCTCATGGCCCAAACCTGGAACACGGAACTGATCGAAGAGATGGGCACCAAGATGGGTCAGGAATACGCTGATGCCAACAACTACGGCTGGTATGGCCCCGCCATGAACACCCACCGCAACGCCTTTGCTGGCCGCAACTTTGAGTACTATTCTGAAGACGGCGTGCTTGGCGGCAAGCTGGCTTCCGCCGAAATCAACGGCGCTGCCACCAAGGGCCTGTATCCCTACATCAAGCACTTCGCTCTCAATGATCAGGAAGGCTCCCGTTGTTCCTATCTGCTCACCTATGCTTCCGAGCAGGCGATCCGTGAGATCTACCTGAAGCCCTTTGAAATGTGTGTGAAGAACTACACAGGCACCCCGCTCGCTGTGATGAGCTCCTTCAACTTCATCGGCACCGAGCCCTCCTGCGAGAACCCGAACCTCCTCAACAACGTGCTGCGCGATGAATGGGGCTTTGTGGGTATGGTGGAAACCGACTACAACGGCTCCTACGGCTACATGATCTCCGACCACTGTGTGCGCAGCGGCAACGACCTGATGCTGGGCTTCGCCATGCACGCCTCCAACCAGTTCACCGACCATAGCGCCACTGCGACGCTGGCTATGCGTCAGAGCTGCAAGAACATCCTGTACACCGTGGGCAACAGCGGCTATTATGCCGGCGATGCTACCCAGGGCGGTATGGACAATATGACCAGGCTGTTCCTGATCGTAGACGTGTCCATCGGCGTAGCTGTATTGGCTGCGTTGGCCATCGTGCTGATCCGCTACTTCAAGAAGAACAAGAGGGGCGATTACGCCAAGTAATTCGTTCCTCCTGATGAAAGGGCAACTGGCTTACAGCCGATTGCCCTTTCTCAGGTGATGCTTGCATAATTAGGGGAATAGAGCGATGTACCTCATTGGTCTGCTCCTGTGGAAGGGCGGTTTCCCATGGTGAGTTTAAGGCTTGAAACCATTGCATTCCTTGACTGTAAAGGAATCAGAATTTACAATGGAACTCAAGAAGGGCAAGGTTTGCCTACCTGCTGCTGATAGCCTTGGAGGGAGGCGAAAGCGTCATGAAGATCCCTGTGGGCAAAGATGAATTCGAAAAAATCCGCAGAAGCCACAGCTACTATGTGGATAAGACAGAGCTGATATACGAGCTGGTTGAAGAGACGGATAATGAAGTCACGCTGTTTACTCGTCCGCGCCGTTTTGGCAAGACCCTTGTCATGAGCATGATGGAAAGCTTCTTCAGTGTTCAGAAAGGCGATAGCAGCGACCTTTTTGCAGGGCTGAACATCATGAGGCATGAAGCCTTTTGTGCAGAATGGATGAATCAGTATCCGGTTTTGTTTTTTACCTTCAAAGGTGTTGAAGCTCTTTCTTTTGACGAGGCATATAAAACACTTATGGTAAAGCTTGCTGATCTGTGCATCACACATCAGAAGCTGCTGGAAAGCCCCAAAACTGTACAGACTGATCGGGAAACATTTAAACGCTTGATGGGGAAAACAGCAGAATTGGCAGAGGTGAAGGATTCCCTGAAAACCATCATGCGGATGATGACCGCTGTGTACGGGAAACCTGTGATTCTCCTCATCGATGAATATGATGTTCCGCTAGCAAAAGCAAGTGAACTGAATACGGAAAAGAATCAGTATTATGCAAAGATGCTGGATGTGATCCGTGGCATGTTTGACGCGGCACTGAAGGGAAATGAATTCCTGAAGTTTGCGGTTGTTACAGGCTGCTTGCGGATCGCTAAGGAAAGCATTTTCACCGGGCCCAACAATTTCATGTCCTATTCCGTGCTGGACGAAGACTTTGCATCATACTTTGGTTTTACGCAGGATGAAGTGGACGTAATGCTTGCGGCTGCAGATCGTCAGGAAAAAGCGGATGACATTCGGAAATGGTATGATGGCTATGTTTTTGGCCATACATCCGTCTACTGCCCTTGGGATGTAACCAGTTATGTGTCCGCACTTCTACGAAATCGAAATGCGAAGCTAAAAAACTACTGGAAGAACACGAGCCATAACGGAATTCTGCTGACGCTTGTTGAGCGAACAGAGTTTGATGTAAGCGACAAATTTGAGACACTGTTAAATGATGGATCGATAAAGCAGACAATCTCAGACGAGCTGACCTATGATACGCTGCATGAGACGGAGGACAATCTCTGGAGTGTACTCCTGATGACCGGTTATTTAACGAAAGCGGATCCAGACGTTGATGGGGATACCGTAGAGCTGAAGATTCCCAATACAGAGATTGCAAACATCTTTGAAGAGACTGTGGTACAGCGCTTCAACAATGTTCTTGCATTGGACCGGTCAAGGCAGAGCGCATTAATGAAGGCACTGTGGGAAGGTGATGAAGAGAAAGCCTCCCAAATGATGACAGACATTCTCTTTCAGACCATCAGCTACCATGACTACCACGAAAACTATTATCATGCTTTCTTGACGGGCATCATTTCCGGACTGGGATACGCAGTAAAGTCCAATCAGGAGAACGGACTGGGCAGAACTGATATCGATGTTCGCGAAAAGCGAAAGAAACGCGGGATGATTCTGGAGGCAAAAAAGTCTGATAAAGAAGAGGATATGGAAAAGGATGCACTGGACGGGAAGCAGCAGATCCTTGATCAGGAGTATATGAAAGGGTTCGCTGGATTCGATTCTGTGGTCTGTTATGGCATTTCCTTCTTTCAGAAGAGTGCACTTGTAAGGAAACTGAACTTGTAAAATCGCATTGGCTTATCCTCCTCCCCTATGCAGCCGCAAAGAAGTCGGCAGACAAGAGCACCGCAACGAACGCCAGATCACGGTGACCTTCGGGATCGCAACCCCACCTTACAGCAGGTCCTGCGCAAATCGTACAGGTCCTGCTGTATTTTAACTACCACCGGTCCGAATCACCCTACCTGCGCTGTTCGTCTTTGAACTCAACCGCTCGCGGAGTGCGGTCCACATCTGTCCCCGTAAATCGAGAAAGTCGGTAGCATAGTTGTCGCGTCCCCGGCTCTCTTTCATAACTCAACTTTAGGCCGTTTAACATTGCCTTTCCTCTCGCAGGCGTTAAAGAACGGGAAAAGAAAAAGCTCCGCCACAGGCATGGACATCCATAAAGCAGCATAGCTGCTAACGGTTGTCTCACCCGAAGGGAGCAGAGTGGATTGCTAACTTTAGCTTATGATATCACCCATGGAGGAGAGAGTGATCTTGTCATAAGCATTTGACTTATCGTTGGGATGTGGTTCCAGTCCGATGATTGTGATATCTACCTGTTGAGGGCCATAAACCCAAAAAACGCGTCCGGCTGGAGTCTTGTTCTGAAGATAGGATTGCCAGACTTTCATTCCATAACGTCTGGAGAGTGAAGTAATTTCGTGTGACTCTAGACCGGCATGCCTAGGGTTTTCGGAGATGAGATAGAGTGCTTTTCCGAGCAGCTTGTGTATCATAATTTCGTCTTTGTTGGCGGTGCCTGAGTTGACCTTTGCACAAAGGCCGTTCCAATATTCTGCCATTTCAGGTACGCCCATATGAATTATGAACATGGGTTACTCCTTATATGCAGAAAGGTCGAGTGCAGGTGATACATGGCCACCATTGAAATTGGAAACGGAAGCATCCATCATGGCCAGCGTATTAACGGAAACCTGAAATGGAACTGTGAGCTCGCGTGGTTCAAGAATGATGACACCATTATCCATTTCCTGAACATGGTAATATTCGAAATTGGTACTTCGAAGAGTTAGACGCTTTTTGGAATCAATTTTCGCATCATATTCTCTGACGGCTGTTTGCATAGCAATACTTCCTTTGTGGGAAAATGATAGTTGTGGGATATCCCACGTAGAAATTGTAACACCTGCTCAAAGGGAAAGCCAAGAGGAAACATGACCATTGCTGATGCCATTGCTGATGATATAGAAAAACCTTGCCTTTCCTCTCGCAGGCGTTAAAGAACGGGAAAGTAAATCACTGAATCAGAGATGGTTCCGGTGTGAGAGCACCGTAAAAAGTTGAGCTGTGCATGGAGCAGGATAAAATCCATGTCTAAGGCATCTTAACTGGATGCCGCGGCTGACAACCAGCAGAAAACTCTCATCTATTGCAACCATTGTGTAGGAGCATGGAAAATTCCATCGCTTTTAGGGTACCTGCTTGTAAACAGGATGCAGGAAACGCTGAAAGCCTATTGAAAAATCCAGCTCAAGAGGACTTCATAACAAATGAACATTTTCATGTTCTAAAAACAAAGAAGACGCTGCTTTTCCCCGCACGTCTTCTCTGCAACAACACATGCAATATATGAATATTGCAGACCTATGATAAGAGCATTATCCCGTTTTGACAAGCCCCTCCAGAGGTTACTATCTGCTCTTTCGAAAAGACATGATTGTTATATATCAAGCTTGGTTGAAATTCGACGAATAGAAATATAGCTTCCTAAATTATAAAGAAACAATGCGAGAAGGTATGGGCTATGCCTGCGCTATGAGCTGGGTTCTGCTGGTTATCATCTTGGTCTTTTCCATCTTCATCTTCAAGAGCTCAGACAGCGGGGTTCACTACGAAGCATAAGGGAGGTCAATGTCATGCAGAATACCAATAAAGCCGGTTCATTGACACCCAAAAAGGCCTGGCGTTCCATCCGTTTCCATGTGCTTGCCGCCTTCCTTGGCCTCATCATGCTTTATCCCCTCATCTGGATGTTCGCCTCCTCCCTTAAACCCAATGAAGAGGTCTTCACCACCGTAACCTCCCCCATCCCCTCCAAGGT
>JAFUZM010000242.1 GCA_017476605.1 Clostridia bacterium | reverse complement strand
TTTTTCTTCGAAGCATCAAGAAGGATCTCTCCGGCTTCCTTTGCTGCCTCCATGATCCGATCCAGCACATCTTTTGAAAGCTGCATTATTTTCCATCCTCCCAAACCGTCGGGACAATTCCGTCCTGAATACTCTGGATATTCAGCACATAATCTCTCACGAAACCATGTGTCTTTCCGCTTGATGTAATGACCTCATACCAAAGGTCCCCATTGGTTGTGAATTCGCCCAGAATGCTCAGCTCGACCCCTTTGGAAAGCTGTCTGATCAGCTTGCCGTTATTCGTCGGCGTCTCCCTGATATTTGCTGCGCGATTGGTCACCGTGGTGCCGATGATATCTCTGTCAACAAGCGCAACGGGAACAGCCGTTGCCGTAGGTGTTGGCTGTGGCGTGGTGGTTGCTTCAGCCTTCGCAGCAGAGGATGTCTCCTGAGTGGGCGCGGGGGTTACTGTTGTAGTCGTCTGACTTTGTTCATTGCTCGGCTCAAGAACGATGCCGCCATCAACATTGACGAGCGTCGAGAGCACGTATCCCGTTTTATTGCTGTTCTTTGGAATGACATGATACCAGAGTTTTCCAGTTTTATCCGTTTCCGCATCCTGGATATAGACGACTCTCCCCTTGCGAAGCTGTGTCAGAACTGTGCCGCCTTTTACCTTACGCAGGTTGGCATCATGATTGATTTTTCCGGTGGCAATCGTTCCCTCCGGCCAGTCAGATGCTGCCTTGACCGTCTCAGATTCACCCGCCTCAGATTCCGGTGTCGGTGTAACCGTTGGTACGTCAATGCTATACCCCTGATCCAGAGTAATCAGCTGCGACTGAACAAAGCCCGTTTTTTTGCTTCCATCCGGCTGAATCTCATACCAGAGTTTCCCTTTTTTATCCAGACGCGCACTGAGGACACTGACTTTCTTTCCCTTCCTCAGCTGTGTGATGACGCTTCCATTCATCACCTTACGCATATTCGCGTCATGATTGGTACGTCCTGTTGCGATCACACCGTCCGGAAGGGCATTGGATGTCTCTGATTCAACAGTGGCTGCAGGCTCCTCGCCCAGTTCAATTGTTCCACTTACATCAAGAACATAATCCCGCATCCATCCCTGCGTCTCAATATCATTGACTGTGAGATAATACCAGACGTTCTGGCTGGAATCCACAGAGGCACTGTGAATGGTGACCTCTTCCCCCTTCTTGAGTGTCCGCACAACTTTGGCATTGGCTGCTGCTGTCGCACGAAGATTCGCATTTCGATTGGTCACGCCTGTTCCCAATACTGGAACCGGACTCGGGCTTGGCGTAAACGTCGGTGTTGGGGTTGGAGTCGGTGTCGGTGACGGGGATGGTGTCGGTGTATTGGTTAGAATGATTGGCAATGGTGTATCTGTAGGATCAGGCGTCAACACCGGCTCAACCGTGGGGACGGCTGTTTCAACCACTGCGGGTGTTGTGGTATTGGCAAAAACAATCGGGGCTGCTGTCGGTGTCTCCTCTACGACCTCAGGCGTCTCCTCCGGCTCGTCCTCCCAATCCTCTTCAGGAAGAGGTTCTGATCCTCCCAATACACTATCCGTCTCTCCCGGCAGGAAGACAAAAAGCGTTGGTGTTGGCTCAATGGTTGGCGTGCTCGTCGGTTCGCTAGTCGGTGCAGGCTCTTTTCTATGAAGCAACGAATTGATTTGATTCGGCAAGAAGATTCTGGCCAAAATCAACGCCGCCAGCAGGACAGCAAGAACCGCAATCACGATGATTAAAGCCCGTCTCTTCCCGGGTGAAAGGGCACCTTCATTTTCGTCGTCATCTTCAAAATCTTCATAATCAGATGAATCAACGAAATCGTCCTCAAAATCATCGTAATAGTCTTTATTTCCTGTAGAATCACGATCAATATCAGAAAGCGGATTTTCCCGCTCCGGAATCTCATTATTCTGTGCGCGATCCTTTGCCATATGTCTTTTCCCCCAATCTAAATCCCATATCCCTATTATAACGTTTTGAAAGACAATATTCAACCAATCCGTAAATTTCTTTCAACATTTCTATGAAAAAGTCCCATTTAGACCGAGGATAGCACATAAAAAACGCAGCCATTTGGCTGCGTTTGATGTAAATCTTGTACGTTCTTACAGAACGCTGGCATACGCCTTTTCTGCGCCTTCCTTGCAGATCAGTGCAAGATCGGCGATAACGGTCTTTTCAAGATCCTTGATCTGACTGAGGTCCTGCCCCCACATCTGCTCATTGGTCAGTACGGCATGAACCAGGTCTTCGATCGAATCATCCTTGTGCGCATAATAGAATTCGAGCGCCCAGCGATCATCAGAAACCGTGTATTCATTTCCCTTGGGTCTGCGGCAAACGAGTCCTTTGTCATTCAGTTCTGCGATATCATTGGAATAGAAGGCGATGTACGCAGCAAGGCTCATTGTGAGGCACGGCGGAAGCGTTCCGTTCTCCTCCACGTACTCAAGGAAAGAAGGCATATTCCGTGCTCTCCACTTCGACGTAGAGTTAAGAGAGATGCTCATGAGTTCATGATTGACAAACGGATTGTTGAAGCGGTCCTGTACGGCCTCAGCAAAGGCATTCAGATCATCCTTATCAAGCGGGAGAGTCGGGATTACCTCTTCATAAAGCATCTTGTTCATGAAGCCGCGGACGGTATCATTGTGCATGCAGTCACGTACAATGTCGAATCCTGCAAGATAGGCACCAAGAACGAACCCGGTATGTGCGCCGTTGAGAATACGCACCTTGCGCTTTTTGTATGGGGTGACATCCGGAACAACCATCACCGGAACGCCTGCTTTCTTAAACGGCAGACGATCCTCAAGCTCAGCCGGTCCCTCGATGACCCAAACGCCAAAAACCTCGCCTACATCGGTCAGCGGATCATCATAGCCGTTGATTTCGGCAAGACGTTCCACTTCCTTGGGATCACGGATTCTGCCAGGAACAATGCGGTCTACCAGTGTTGAGCAGAAGATATTCTTGGTTTCAATCCAGTTAAGGAATTCCTTTTCAAGTTTCCAGTCATCAATGTACTGGGCAACGCACTTCTTGAGTTCCTTACCGTTGTTGTCGATCAGTTCGCAGGAAAGAATGACAACACCGTCGAGGCCAGCCTTATACCGCTCATAGAGAACGCGGGTCAGCTTTGCCGGGAAGCTTGTCGGCGGAACCTCATCAAATTTGCTCACAGTATCATGAACAATTCCGGCCTCCGTCGTATTGGATACGATGATTTCAAGATCCTTGGATTTTGCCAGCTCCAGAACCTTTTCCCATTCCTGATAGGGATTGATGCAGCGGCTTACGCAGGAAATGACGCGCTTGTCATCGACCTTCTGCCCTTTTTCGCTTCCGCGCAGATAAAGGGTATACAGGCCTTCCTGCTTATTGATGAGATCCGAAAGTCCGGGTGCAATCGGCTGAACAAGAACGACTTTTCCGTTGTATCCGGCTTTTTCGTTTGCAATGTCAATAAAATCATCGACGAAAGCACGAAGGAAATTTCCCTCACCAAACTGCATAACCTTTTCAGGAGCATCTTTCAGAATGTATCCGTCATATCCGGATGCTGCAAGAACCTGATAATTTAACTGTTCCATTTTTTATTGTCCTCCATTGGTTTAATCTCAACCTGATAGAAAGTATATCCGCCTTGCCATGATCTGTCAACAAGCCCTGCATCTTTTTTTGAATTATTTCAAATTTCAGCAGGCGGACCTCTTACTTATGATACAGATTGTTATGCTCATACGTCGGATCCGATGTCAGATTCATCTCAAGACGCATAAATACGCCGGAATCAACAGAAGAAAGAATGACAGAGGTATGCACATCGCATCCTTCCAGCATCGGCAGGCACTTCATCGCTTTCATCGCGTTTTCATCGGATGCCGCACTCATGGAAAGTGCAATCAATGTTTCATCGGTGTGCAGCCTCGGATTTTTGCTGTGCAGATAATCAATTTTAAGGGTCTGCAGGGAACGAATGACATGAGGGGCAATCAGGTCAACCTCATCTGAAATCCCGGCCAGCTTTTTGAGTGCATTCAGAAGCGCCGCGGATGCCGGTCCAAACAGATCCTTTGTCTTTCCTGTTACAATCTGGCCATCCGGCAGCTGAATGGCTGCAGCTGGTTTTCCTGTATAATCCGCTTCTCTGCGAGCAGCCGGAACAACCTCCCGGTATTCCGGTTCAATCCCCAGCTGCTGCATCAGCATGGAGATCTTTGCAACCTCCAGGTCATCTGCAAGCCCCTGGCGAACCAGACACTGTGCCTTAAAATACCGGCGAATGATTTCCTGCTTTGATGCCTCTCTGCACACCTCATCGTCCACAATGGCGTACCCCACCATGTTGACGCCCATGTCCGTCGGACTTTTATAGGGAGACTCGCCATAAATCTTCTGGAAGATCGCCTGGAGCACCGGGAAGACTTCGATATCTCTGTTATAGTTGACTGCCTGAGAGTTGTATGCTTCCAGATGGAACGGATCAATCATATTCACATCGTTCAGGTCCGCCGTCGCCGCTTCGTAGGCCAGATTGACCGGATGCTTTAATGGCAGATTCCAGATTGGAAACGTCTCAAATTTGGCATAGCCAGCCTTTATTCCCCGCTTGTTTTCATGGTACAGTTGAGACAGACAGGTTGCCATCTTGCCGCTTCCGGGGCCCGGCGCTGTGACAACAACAAGCTCCCGGCTGGTCCGAATGTATTCATTGCGTCCATAGCCGTCATCGCTCACAACCGTACGAATATCGGACGGATAATTCCTGATCGGATAATGACGATATACCGGAAGTCCCATCGCCTTCATGCGTTTTTCAAAGGCCTGAGCGCTCGGCTGCTCAGCAAACTGGGTTAACACAATGCTGCCGACATACAGTCCGAAGCTGCGGAACACATCCACAAGACGGATGACATCCGTTTCATAGGTGATACCAAGGTCGCCCCGCCGCTTTTGCTTTTCGATATCCCCGGCATTGATCGCGATAATGATTTCTGCCTGATCCTTCATTTCCATCAGCATGCGAATCTTAATATCCGGCATGAATCCGGGAAGTACGCGGGCAGCATGATAATCATCGAAGAGCTTTCCACCGAATTCAAGGTACAGTTTCCCGCCAAAATTGGTAATCCGCTCTCTGATGCGCTCTGACTGAAGCTGAATATACTTTTGGCTGTCAAAACCCTTTTGGATCATTTCTTTCCTCCCCTGCATGTACATGATGCTATGTTGATTTGCCAAGGCATTTTGTCAAGTACCTACTTCTGACACAACCATCGTTTACGCGATGGGCGTGGTTTCTCATTTTCCTGCAAACGAATCGTTTCTCGTTCTCGCTATCCTTCAGTGACTCCGCCATATACGCAGAGATCCGATGAACATCCCTCAAACGCTAACGCGTGGATTTTTGTAATTGCCGGCATTCGGACAAAGTGCAGCTGGCTG
Organism: Clostridia bacterium; assembly: GCA_017476605.1. GTDB lineage: Bacteria > Bacillota > Clostridia > Christensenellales > Aristaeellaceae > Ventricola. Next base: position 11,652 of record JAFUZM010000242.1, on the reverse strand, counting down.
CATCCGAAAAAGGCAAACCGATCAATCTGTCCCGTACCACCGGGCAGAACCATCTGACGAATGTTTTCGCATCCGGCAAATGCACTTTCCTCAATCCGCTCAGGGCCGTACTCAAAGACGACAAGGGACAGGTTTGTACAGCTCATAAAGGCATTTTTCCCGACCCTCCGGATTCTCCGTCCCAGTACCGCCTGTTCAATTGCGGCATTTCCAAAAAAGGCGCCATCCTGGATGGCAACAATTGCTCTTCCGCATATTTCATCCGGAATCTCTATTCGCCGCTCACCCGGATTTCGAAGGCCTGCAACCGTAAGGGTTCCATCCGGGTTTTCCGTTAAGATCAGATGTTCATTTGTTTTCCAGTCCTCTGTGTCAAACGGAATTCCATACAGTTTTGCGTACTGTTCCCCTTTGCTGCCTGCCGCGCCATAGAGGCAAAGCTGCTTGCTGCAGCCAAAAAACACGCCGCCTCCAAAGCTTGTGATGCTGGAGGGAAGATCGACGCGAATCAATCTCTGACACTTTTGAAAGCAGGACGGACCAAGTGCAGTCACGCCGGCTTCAATATGAACCGCAGTAAGATTCTGACATCTTGCAAAGGCAAGGGTTCCGATTTTTTGCACCGATCCGGGAATCACGACAGAAAACAGGCGCGAACATCCGGCAAACGCCATTTCCTCAATGGTTTTTAATGTTCCCGGGAAAACAATCCGCTGGAGATTCTGACAGTTTTGGAAGGCCTTCTGCCCGATAATGGAAACCGGCTTGCCTCCCGCCTCAAACTCCAGATTGAGATCATCCAGGTATGGATCCTCACATCTGACAACCCCAAGGGTTCCATCTGCCAGCTCTTCAAATTCAACGGTACTGTGACGAATCGGTCGGCTCTGCGTGTCGGGGGGATACACGGACGCTACACTGTCTGGCGCAAATCCGGATGTGGTGAAAATAAAGCCATCCTGTTCAAGATTCCGTTGCCATTTTTCCATCTATTCACCCCATCCTGCCATTTCGCTTAAAAAGTTCTTTACCTTTTCTTTTGCTGCATACAGTTCATTCCGCTTTTTCCCGGAGGCTTTCAGCTGATCCAGTGCCTCCTCCATGCTTTTCCCGTTCACCATCATCTCAAGAAGCATCCCCTCACAGGAAAGACCCAAGCTCGTCTCAGCTTCCTCGGTCTTTACCTCATGGAAATCCAGCACCAGGCAGTATTCCCCTTTTTCCGTCTTTTCATTGCTCTCAAGCATGGAAAGCACCTCAGGCGCATAGCCGCGAATCGTCTTCTCATAAAACTTCGTCAGGTCGCAGCTTGCAGAGACACGGCTGAGAGGAAATTCGGATGCAATGACCTCCATGAGTTCAATGACCCGATGCGGCGACTCGTGAACAACGGCAATCTTCGGTCCCAAAGCCATTTCATGCAGCTTCTTGCTGAGGTCTCCCCGTTTCCGAGGGAGAAATCCGTAGAATGCAAATTCTCTGGTGTCAAATCCGGATACCGAGAGTGCGGAGGCCATTGCCGTCGGTCCGGGAACAGCGAGCACTTCAATCCCTGCCTGCAGTGCTTTGTCAACGAGAACGCTGCCGGGATCTGAGATTGCCGGCGTTCCTGCATCCGTAACAAGCGCGACATCTATGTTTTCGGAAAGCATCCGTTCTATGATGGGATCTGCCCGGTCTTCCTCATTGAATTTATGATTTGAAACGCAGGCAGTATGAATGCCGAAATGGGTTAACAGCCCTTTCGTTACCCGCGTATCCTCTGCGGCAATCAGGCCGACAGAGGACAATACTTCCTGCGCTCGCGGCGAAAAATCTCCGAAATTTCCAATCGGGGTTGCAACAACATATAGTGTTGGCATGCATTCCTCCCTTTCATGAATCACACTCATAATCTCTGCTTAAACAGTTGCTCTTCTCCATTCAAATGGTTCCACAAGAGCACTCGTCTTGCTCATAAAAAGGTTGATTAAGGACACCAATGAATCGGGGCTTTCCATTCCTTGATGATCTTGGGACATGATGTCTATCCAGGGCTTGATCATCCTGATCCAGTCAGCAAAATCCTGCGTCTCTTCTACGATCATACCGATCTTCTGAAGAATAGGTCTTCCCTGTCTACTTTCATGCCAATATTGGATGTAGTAAAAGCCGGCATCTGTGTATCTGTCAGCGTTTTCCCTCGCATTCTCTTTGAAAAGCTTCCCCAGAAAATCCTGGAAAGTATCCTTGTTCCCTCGATGTCCTTCTTTCATTTGCTGAACAGACACCATAATGGCATCCTCAAGAGAAATTCCCTTTTCGGAGCGGCTCATCTCCTCCAGGCATTTTGCCAGGTTTCTATTGCAGGTTGTAATGAAGCTGGTGGACTGAGGATCCATTTTGGACTCTACTCGAATGATAAACCCGGCTTCTTCTTTTGCTATGTAAAGTCCAATTGCATCCACACAGACTTTTGCCGGACTCCGTTCTATCTCTTTATCCCATATGTAGGATTTTGAAAGGACGACATGTTCATCCTTTAATGCTCTTCTTACGGTATCCTGACTGGTTCCTACCGCATCTGCCAAGGATTTTGTGGTCCATCCTCCTTCGGGTGGCTCCTGTTCCAGCATTTTAAGAACATTGTCTCTGACAGAAGAGCCTCTTTTCCCTTTAGGAGCCTTATCATACAACCCTTCAATGCCATCTGCTTCATATCTCTTTCGCCAGTCGGAAACGGTATTGGGGCGAACATTCAGCTCTTTGGCAATCGCATCGCCTGTCATTCCATCCAGAAATTTTAAAATGCCCTCGGCCCTTATTGCCAAATCTGGATCAGACAAAGGATTTTGGATGATCCCTTTCAGTTCTTTTCTATCCGTTGCTCTGCGTTCTGTTAACGGTTTGTACCGCGACATTCCCGGCATCCTCCATTCCTGCCGCCTTATTCCATACTCAGGAACATGCCCTAAAGTGTCCACACCGTATCAAGCCGTTCACATCCGCGCAGCATGGCAGAATGAGAACGCGAGTTTTCAAGAATCTCCTCGTTTGTCGGCTTCTGGTTTCCCAAAAGTCGAACCTGCGGAGTCCTCCCGCAAACACAAATCGGCGCTTTAGGCGGACAGATACATGGATTTGCAAGAGAACGCATCAGCTGCTTTACAATGCGGTCTTCAAGTGAATGGAAGGACAGCACCGCAAGGCGGCCACCGGGTTTCAGGTATCTGACCATACGCGTAAGCGTATCCCTGAGGGGATCCAGCTCATTGTTGACCGCAATTCTCAGCGCCTGAAAGGTGCGCCTTGCACTGTGTCCCGGATCCTTGTTCCGGACGGCACGGGGGATGGCGGCATCGACGCAGGCAACCAGATCACCGGTTGTTCTCAGGGGCGCCTTTTCGCGATGCTCAATGATCATCTCGGCAATCCGAACCGCCCATTTTTCCTCCCCGTAGTCTCTTAAGATTCTCGTCAGTTCTTCCTTTGAGTACGAATTGACAATCGTCTCGGCGCTGACCGGCTCACTTGTATCCATTCGCATGTCAAGAGGGGCATCGGTGTGATAGGAAAATCCCCGGTTTGCCTCATCCAGCTGATGGGAGCTCACGCCAAGATCAATGACGATCCCGTCCACCGCGTCACATCCCTGTTCTCCCAGCAGCTGATCAAAGTCATGAAAGTTCCCGTGAATGGCTGTAAAATTCGGAAAGGAACGGAGCCGTTCGCTTGCCGCATGAATTGCATCCATGTCACGATCAATTCCATAGAGATGTCCCGTTCCGGAAAGACGTCTTAGAATCTCCTCACTGTGTCCGCCGCCACCCAGTGTGGCATCCACATAGATTCCATTCTCATGAACATTCAGAAGATCGACGGTTTCCTCAAGCATGACACTGTAATGTACAAATTCCATGTTCTTTCCTTCTGATCTTCAATCGAATCAAGGAAATCGCGAAATTGAAATCAATTTCGCGATTTCCCTTATTTACATTGATTGTTTCAGATCTTCGATTCGTTTTTCCAGTTTCTCAAGTTTATCCTGGTTGATGACCAGTTTTTCCTTTTCCTGTTCCACCAGTTTAGCCGGCGCCTTTCCTGTAAATCCAGGATTGTTCAGCTTGCCGTTGCTGCGCTTGATTTCATTCTGCAGGGCATCCATTTCCTTCTGGAGACGTGCAACTTCCTTCTCAATATCCACCAGATCACCAAGAGGAATATATACCTCTGCCGCCTCAGAAACACAGGAAACCGTCTTCTCGCTGATCACATCCTCCGGTTTGAGAATCCGAACCTCACTCGCCCAGGCAAGACGAACAAAGATATCACCGGAGGTCTCAAGCGCATGCTCCCAGCCAATCTTTGGACGAATCAGCAGATGAGCACGACGTCCCACGGGGACGTTCATCTCGGCACGCACATTGCGAACCGCACGGATGACGTCCATGATTCCTTCCATTTCCTTTGCTTCCGCCGGGAAATCATATTCCTCTTTGGCCACCGGCCAGTCGGAGAGCATGATCGTTCCCTCTGTACCCGGAATATACCGATATACGGTGTCTGTAATGAACGGCATGAAGGGATGCAGCAGCTTGAGGATGGAAATCAGGACATAACGCAATACCGCCAGCGCTGTGCTCCTCTGAGATTCTGTATTCAGTTCAACCTTGGAAAGCTCAATATACCAGTCGCAGAACTCCGACCAGATAAAGTCATACAGCTTCTGTGCGGCAAGACCCAGGTCATAGCCCTCAAAATGCGCGGTAATCTCGCGAATGGTCTCATTCAGGCGATTCAGGATCCAGCGATCTGCCAGAGAAAGGGTCTTCCCCTCAATGCTCTCGCACTGGCCGTTCATGTTGCTGAGAACAAAGCGGCTGGCATTCCAGATCTTATTGGAGAAGTTTCTGGCACTCTCCACCTTATCATCCGAAAAACGCATATCGTTTCCCGGGCTGACTCCGTTCACCAGGGAGAAGCGCAGGGCATCTGCGCCATATTTGTCGATGACCTCAAGCGGATCGACGCCATTTCCAAGAGACTTGCTCATCTTCCGTCCCTGTGCATCCCGGACAAGTCCATGAATCAGCACCGTGTGGAACGGCGGCTTCCCCATCTGCTCGCAGCCGGAGAAGATCATCCGGGCAACCCAGAAGAAGATGATGTCATATCCGGTAACCAGCACACTGGTCGGATAGAAATACTTGAGATCCTCAGTCTCCTTGGGCCATCCCAGTGTGGAGAACGGCCAGAGTGCAGAGGAGAACCAGGTATCAAGGACGTCTTCATCCTGCTTGAGATGTGTGCCCCCGCACTTTGGACAAGTGGTCGGCGTTTCCCTTGCAACGATTGTCTCTCCACAATCCTCGCAATACCAGGCCGGAATGCGATGTCCCCACCACAATTGGCGTGAAATACACCAATCTCGAATGTTTTCCATCCACGAAAGGTAATTTCTCGTAAAACGCTCCGGAACGAATTTGGTTTCTCCGTTTTTGACACAGGCGATTGCAGGCTCTGCCAGAGGCGCCATGCGAACAAACCACTGCTTGGACACCATGGGCTCAATCGTTGAGTGGCAGCGATAGCAGGTTCCGACCTCGTGTTTGATATCCTCAACGTCTTTGAGGAAATGACCGGCTTCAAGATCTTTAAGAATCAGCTTGCGTGCCTCGACGGTTGTCAGTCCGGCATACTTTCCGCAGTCGTATACATCCGGTTCATTGACAGTGGCCCGGCCACTTTCCCGAATCTCTTTGGCCTTTGCCGCATCCTCAGCGCCTGTCATGTGTCCGTCATAGGTAAAGACACGGATAATTTCAAGATGATGCCGCTGACCAACCTCAAAGTCATTCGGATCATGTGCCGGGGTGATTTTCACAACACCGGTTCCCTTGGTCATATCCGCATGTTCATCCAGCACAATGGGAATCTCGCGGCCTACCAGGGGCAGCACCACATGGCAGCCATGGAGATGCGCATACCTCGGATCCTCCGGGTTGATCGCTACTGCGGTATCGCCCAGCATCGTTTCCGGACGCGTCGTTGCCAGCTCAAGCATCTCACCGGTTTCCTTTACCGGATACAGAAGATGCCAGAAATGTCCATTCTGCTCCTCGTACTCAACCTCTGCATCTGAGATGGATGTCTTGCAGCACGGGCACCAGTTGATCATCCTGTTGCCACGATAGATCAGGTCCTTTTCGTATAAGCGATTGAATACCTCTGTTACGGCTTCCGAGCATCCCTCGTCCATCGTGAACCGCTCGCGACTCCAGTCGCAGCTGTTTCCCATACGCCGCGTCTGACGGACAATCCGCCCGCCATATTCATTTTTCCAGGCCCATGCACGCTCAAGGAAGGCCTCCCGGCCGATATCCTGCTTGGTTAATCCTTCCTTGGCCATCGCCTCAACGATCTTCACCTCGGTGGCAATACTGGCATGATCTGTTCCCGGCAGCCAAAGCGTCGGATCTCCCTTCATCCTGTGGTACCGGGTGAGACTGTCCTGAAGGACACCGTCCATCGCATGACCCATATGCAGCTGGCCGGTAATGTTTGGCGGAGGCATGACAATCGTGAAAGGCTTTTTCTCCGGATCCCTGTGCGCAACAAACGCACCGGATTCCTCCCACTCCTTATAAAGCTCTGCTTCGATTGCCTGTGGATTATACACCTTATCCATTTCAAGCGTCTTATTCTCGTCCATTTGAAAAAATCCTTTCGATTATTTTATGCCACTAAGTAGAAAAACAAGAATTGCGCCAACCGCCACAATTCCCACCCCAATCAATTTCCTTTTTAATGAATCAAGGCGTTCCTTGAGGAAGGGCCCAAAAACGAAGATGCATCCTGCCAGAATAATAATGATCCCCGGGATCATCTTGAGAGAAAAATTGATATGCATAGTTCATCCTCCAATAAAAAAACAGATATGCGTCGCAAAGGACGCATATCCGCGTGGTACCACCTTTATTTGCATTTTTCAATGCCTCTTAGCGCAGTATAGGGCGCACCCTTGCAGACTACTTTGTTTCATCTGCGCTCTCCCAGACGACCTTCCACGATTCCTGGTCAGGGGCCTCACAGCCTAGGGCTTCCCTTCTCTTGGGACCTGATTTCCGTGTACTCCTTCTGTTCTCCGAGCAACGGGAACATTATACATATCCGCACAGGCCTTGTCAATTACGAAAAAACAAATTTTGAAACAGGACATATTCGCAGTCGGAGTCTCCTCTGGCGATCAATCTGGTCTTTTGGCGTAGTGACTTTCGTCAGTGTCCGTTCCCTGACAATCTGTTTGCTGCGCAAACAGACCAACTCCTTACAGAATGAACCGCTTCATATCTGTAGAAATGATTCCGCCTTCAAGATGCTCACGTACATAATCGCCGTTGATCACCACATCGACATCCGGCATGTCGCCGGCAGCATTAAAGGAAATATCCTCCAGCACCTTTTCAAACAGCGTATGAAGACGTCTGGCTCCGATATCCTCTTTGTTCTCGTTTTCACTCTGTGCAATTTCCGCAAGCGCATCCAGGGCGGAATCATCAAACGAGAGATGCACATGATCCACTGCCAGCAGCGATTCATACTGCCGGGTCAGGGCATTATCCGTCTGAGACAAAATGGCCTTAAAATCGTCCTTGGTAAGCGGATGCAGATCGACACGGACCGGGAAGCGGCCCTGAAGCTCGGGGATGAGATCCGTCACCTTAGCCACATGGAAGGCACCTGCAGCAATGAAAAGCATAAAGTCGGTTTTGACCGCACCGTACTTGGTGTTGACCGTGCTTCCCTCGACGATCGGGAGGATATCCCGCTGTACACCCTCGCGGCTTACATCCGGGCCATTGGCTGAGCGGCCGGCCACCTTGTCAATCTCATCGATGAAGATGATGCCATCCTGCTCTGCCCGCCGGCAGGCTTCCTCTTTCACCGCGTCCATGTCGATCAGTTTGCTCTCCTCATCGGCGATCAGAATCTTCCTTGCCTCTGAGATCTTCATGCGACGCATTTTGGTCTTCTTGGGCATCATATCGCCCATGATCATCCCGATGCTGACACTGGCCCCATTGATCTCAACTTCCTGCGGGGTGTCCTCTACCTCAACCTCAATTTCCATTTCCTCAAGCTGCCCGGATTCAAGCTGCCTGCGCAAATCCTCGCGACGGGTAGCCACCTGCTGGCGCTCGTTTTCAGACATCTCGGGTTCTTTGGGCTTGTTTCCGAGGAACACATCAATCGGATTGGATGGCTTGCGATTCGGATGCAGGATGATATCAATGATCCGTTCATTCGCCATATAGGTCGCTCTTGTTTTGACCTTCTGCGACGCCTGCTCCTTGCAAAGGCGCACGCTCGCCTCCACCAGATCCCGGACAATGCTCTCAACATCACGTCCGACATAGCCAACCTCTGTAAACTTTGTCGCCTCCACCTTGACAAAGGGGGCATCCACGAGCTTGGCAAGCCGACGGGCAATCTCAGTTTTACCGACGCCGGTAGGACCTACCATCAGGATGTTTTTCGGCACAATCTCATTGCGAATCTCCTCCGGAAGCTGTGCACGGCGATACCGATTCCTGAGTGCAACTGCAACCGCTTTTTTCGCATCTTCCTGACCGATGATATAGCGATTCAATTCTCTGACAATCTCTTTCGGTGTGAGTTCCATAATACTCTCCTTATCCAACTACGCACTGTCCTCTCATACCGACAGGACAGAATACTGCACTCAGGCATCCTCAACGATGATATTGTGATTGGTATAGACACAAATATCCGCAGCGATATGAAGCGCGGTTTCTGCAATTTCATGGGCGCTCATATCGGTGTGTTCCTTGAGTGCCCTGGCGGCTGCCAGTGCATAATTGCCGCCGGAACCGACGGCAGCAATGCCATCATCCGGGACAATGACCTCGCCGGTACCCGAAACAATCATCATATCACTGCCGGAGGCCACAATCAGCATGGCCTCAAGCTTTCGCATGGCCTTATCGGCACGCCATTCCTGCGCAAGCTCCACGGCGGCGCGTTCCAGATTGCCGGAATACTGCTCGAGTTTTCCCTCAAACCGCTCACACAGCGCAAAGGCATCCGATACCGTTCCGGCAAAACCCGTGACTACCTTATCACCAAAAATCCGTCTGACCTTGTGTGCATTGGCTTTGAAAATGGTGCTTTCACCCATCGTTACCTGACCGTCGCCGGCCATTGCAATCTTCCCATCCTTCAGGACTGCACAAATTGTCGTTCCTTTCAATGCCATTTTTCTACCTCTTATTTCTCATTCTCACGCTCATAAAAGTCATGCACCATGGGATTTGACCGAATGGCTTCGATCACATCCATGGACCGCAACGCCATCGCAAGGTAGCGCTCGCGCTTTCCCTTGATTCTTTTCTCCATCGGCCCCAGAATTCCAAAATTTGCATTCATTGGCTGGAAATTCGAATTCGGCGTCGCGATATACCTTGAAAGCGCTCCGATCATCGTATGATTCGTCAGATCCACCGGACACTCTCCGTTCAGCTTCCGTGCAAGATCAAGTCCGGCAACCAGACCGCTGCAGGCACTTTCCACGTATCCCTCAACTCCGGTCATCTGTCCTGCAAAATACACTGTGGGCCTTGAAATCATCTCAAAATGCTCATTCAAAAAGCCCGGCGAATGAAGAAAGGTGTTCCTGTGCATGACACCATACCGAAGGAATTCGGCATGTTCAAGACCGGGAATCATGGAAAACACTCGCTTTTGCTCTCCCCATTTGAGCCGCGTCTGAAAGCCCACAATGTTGTACATGGTCCTCTCTCGGTTCTCCGCACGCAGCTGCACAACGGCAAACGGCATCCGCCCTGTTCTCGGATCTGTGAGTCCCACGGGTTTCATGGGGCCATACGCCATGACAAGCTCGCCGCGTGAGGCCATTACCTCAATCGGCATGCAGCCCTCAAACACCTGTTTGCCATCAAATCCATGCACCTCTGCTTTTTCCGCCTCAAGGAGTGCGTGGTAAAAGTCCTTATACTCCCTCTCGTCCATCGGGCAGTTCAGATAGTCGCTTTCCTGTCCATAGCGTCCCTGAGAAAACACCTTGCTAAGATCAAGGGAATCGGCGGAGACAATCGGGGCGGCAGCATCATAAAAATGCAGCGTTTCAAGCCCCGGAAGCGCAGATATGGCCTCTGCCATCGGCTCTGAGGTAAGGGGACCGGTCGCAATCACCGCGTTCTCTGCGGGGATTTCCACCACCTCTTGGGGAACCACGGTAATCCTGGGATGCCTGCGGATTTTGTTTTCAATATACTGTGAGAAAAGATGCCGATCCACCGCCAGAGCACCGCCCGCCGGAACGCCGGTATGATCTGCCGCTTCAAGAATCAGGCTGCCCAGCTGACGCATCTCTTCCTTTAAAAGTCCGGATCCGACCGTCGGATCATTGCTCTTCAGGGAATTGGAGCAGACAAGCTCTGCAAACCCATCGTTCTGATGCGCAGGCGTCTTTTTCCCCGGTTTCATCTCAAACAGGTCAACGGAAATCCCCCGAATGGCCAGCTGCCAGGCGGCCTCGCAGCCGGCCAGGCCTGCTCCGACCACAACGGCATGACTCATAGTGTCTCCTCCGGGGACTCCTCGGTATCCTCAATCTTTATGCGATTGCGGCATTCATCATTTGAACACACGTGGAAGGTCCCTCTTCTATTCTCTACCAGCGTCATAAAGGCACCGCATTTGGGGCACTTTTCCTCAAGAGGCAGATTCCAGGACACAAAATCACACTCCGGATAGTGCTCACATCCATAGAAGCGCTTTCCCTTTTTGGATGTCTTGAGGAGGATCTTTCCACCGCACTTCGGGCAGGGTGTCTCAATCTCAACCGTAATGGCCTTTGTATTGCGGCAGTTCGGAAAATTCGGACAGGCAAGGAACTTGCCAAACCGGCCCATTTTATAGACCATTTTTGCCCCACACCGATCGCAGATGACATCCGATTCCTCGTCCTTGATGACCACTTTTTCGATTTTGCTTTCCGCAACCGAAAGTGTGTCCATAAAGGGTCCGTAGAATTTCCGGACAACATCCTTCCATTTCCGTTTTCCGGATTCGATCTCGTCCAGTTCGCTCTCAAGCTTTGCGGTAAACTCCGTATCAACAATCTTTTCGAAATACTCTTTCATCAGATCGTTGGTCATAATTCCAAGTTCGCTTGGAACCAGCTGCTTTCTGTCTCTTAGTACATATCCACGGGCAATCACGGTAGAAATGGTAGGCGCATAGGTTGACGGCCGGCCAATTCCGGCTTCCTCCAGTGCCCGAACCAGCGTTGCTTCCGTGTAACGTGCCGGTGGCTGCGTGAAGTGCTGTTCCTTATCAATGCTGACAACCTCAGCTTTATTCCCTTCTTTAATTCCGGAAAAGAGTTTGGTGCTCTTGGTCTCATCCTCCTGATCATCCCGAATCAGGTCATAGACCGCTGTAAATCCTTGGAAGGTGCAGACCTCTGCGCCGGTATGGAGTCCGATGTGATCCTTGGATGTAATTTCGATCTGCTGCACCTCGTAAACAGCATCTGCCATCTGACAGGCAACAAAGCGGTTATAGATCAGTTTATACAGGCTGTACTGATCCTTGGTGAGAGAGGCATGTACCAGCTCCGGCGTAAGA
>JAFUZM010000033.1 GCA_017476605.1 Clostridia bacterium | reverse complement strand
GGTGCGGATCCATTCCGGCCCGAATAGTCGCTTTCAAATCCACTGGGCGTCCTTCCATATGATCCGGCTGCTGCACTGTCCTGCGAATACCATGAGCCGTTCGGCTGTGCAGCTGGGTTTTGCCGGGATGCGGAGCTTTCCGGACTTCCCCATCCATTGAATGTGCCATAGCCTGAATAGGAGGTCGGCCTTTGTGTGCCCGCCTTTCCAAGCTGATCCCCATAACGCCCATACAGAAGGCTCACCTTGACAATGATTTCCGAATATATATCACGAGGAAGCTGCCGAGAACCATATTCCTTGAACATTTCGTTCATCGTGCGGTCTGCAAGATCGGAGCACTGATTCGGGTCCCGGACATAGCTTTTCGCCTCAGAGACGGTAAATGCCCAGAAATCGTTCCGAAATTCGTTCATTGCAGACTGCAGGCCAAGGCTCTGCCCTGCCCACTTCCGATTCAGATCATTCTGCATTCCCTGAAACTGCATACTTTCCTCCGTCTGTCGTGAAAATTCCATTTGAAAGACTGATGGATCACCGGGCAATGCCATGCCCGTCTTTCACATTCTCTTTTAACAGTTAACATTATACAACAACTATCCCGTTTTTCACAACCGCTGTTTCGCTTTTTTTCGTCAGGGGAAAATAAGGATTTCCCCTCCCACTATGGTTTCTTCTGCATTTTTGCTTCGATGATTGACATTTTGGAACATTTCGTTCTTTGTTCCTTGACCTGAGAAGGATGCATCGTATAAAATAGCTCCATCTGGACAGCATTGACCAGATTCAAAACCGAATCTCAGCTGAAGGGAGCTTGCCAATGAATTTGACCCCTTTTCTTGTATTTCTCTGCATTTTTATCCTTCCCATAACCGCAGTCGCTGATTCATCCATTACAGCGATCCCGGTTCTTGACGTTCGTCCCTGGTCTGTCCCCTCCAATGAATCCATTCGGTTCAACCTTTCTCTCTCTCCCGGATGGAATCTCGGAAATGCGCTTGACTGTGAGGATGACAGCATTACCCCCGGTGTCAATGACATGACGCTTGACTCCATGTGGAGCGGGATGCAGGTGAGTGAGAAAACCATCGACACATTAAAGCAGACCGGATTCAAAACCATCCGCATCCCGGTCTCCTGGCACAATCACGTACTGGATGATGCATATACCATCAACCCGGAGTGGATGGCCCGTGTCAAGGAAATCGTCGACTGGTCTCTTGACCGCGGCCTCAACGTCATCATTAACTGTCACCATGATATCGGTGAGGACTGGATCTATCCGACCAAAGAGAAATATGAACAGTCCCGTTCCTATCTGGTGGCCATCTGGAAACAGATTGCCGCAACGTTTGAAACCTACGATCAGCATCTGATCTTTGAAGGACTGAACGAGCCCCGCCTCAAGGGAACCTCCGTCGAATGGCTCTACAGCTATTCCGACCCGGACTGCATTGAAGCCACGGACTGCATCAACCGCCTCAATCAGGAATTCGTAAACACCATAAGGGCCAGCAGCGGAAACAATCCCACTCGCTATCTCATGGTTCCGGCCTATGCCGCCTCTCCCTATACCGCGACCTTTAACAACTTTGTCCTGCCCGAGGACACGGCCAAGGACCGGCTGATGGTCTCTGTCCATGCCTACATCCCGACAGACTTTGCCATGACCGGCAGCGGAACGGATTATTTTGATCTTGAGGATACGGATCAGACCTCTGTGATTGATGACGCCTTCAATGCCCTCTATGATCAGTACATCAAGCGTGGCATTCCGGTTGTGATCGGTGAATTCGGTTCAACGGACAAGCACAATCCACGGGATCGTGTGGACTTTACCGCCTACTATGCTGCCCGTGCCTATGAGCGTGGTCTTACCTGTGTCATCTGGGACAACGCCCTTTTTGATGGCTACGAGGAAGTGTTTGGCCTCATGGACCGTGAAAACGGCACGTGGATTGAGAAGGATATCATTGATACCTTCCTCACCTACTGCAAATAATCCCCGCCCTCTCTGTCTCCCCGGTTTTGCCGGGGAGATTTCTTGCATTCACTCAAAGGAGCGATACATATGGATGAACCTCTTGTTGCCAGTGCAAAGCGCAAGCCAAATGCGGTGGCGCGAATTCTTCACATTTCCATGGCGGTCTTTGCCGTCCTTTTTCTCCTGTTTGCTGTCACCTTTTCTCAGGCGCTCATGTTTCCCTGCTTTTTAATGGCGATTTCCTACTATTTTTATGGCGCCCTTCTTCGCAGGGAATATGAGTATACCCTCACCAGCGACTACCTGCGCGTAGATGCCCTCTATGACTGGGGACGAAAGAATCTGCATGAGATTCCGCTTTCCAAAATCGAGGTGGTTGCCCCGCCGGATGATCCCCGGGTTCTGAAATATAAAAAGGGCGGAAGCGAAAAGGTCCCCAAATACGATTATACCTCCTACCAGTCAGATGTACCGTATTACACGCTGATTGCAGGCGATCATACAGAAAAGGTGAAACTGCTGCTTGATCTGACCCCGGAAATGCTTCAGAGGCTGGACCGCCTCTGTCCATCCAAAATTGTGCAGTTTTAACAATTCTGCAAACTTATGTTTTTTCATCTTGACAACAATTTCACCGGTCATTATAATTGTATCACAATATGGGCAACACAATTTAGCCCATATGAAAATTACAAGGAGGAGATCCAATATGAACAAGAAAGTTCTGGCCATTTTGCTGGCTTGCATGATGGTTCTGACCGCATGTGCAGCTATGGCTGACACCCTGACCGTCTCTGCATGGGACCCGAACTTCAATATCCCCGCTCTTGAGGCAGCAGCTGCTGACTACAAGGCAAACGTTGACCCCAATTTTGAGCTCGTTATCAACGTTGTTTCCGGCTCTTCTGACGTCGAAAATGACATGACCACTGCCGGTTCCTCCGGGGACTACAGCAACCTTTCCGATATCGTCCTGTTCCAGGATCACTTCATTCAGCGTTACGTCGCGGATTATCCGGATGCCTGGGTAAGCCTCGAAGGCGCCGACATCAACTGGGATGACTTTGGTGCAGAAAAGCTCAGCTATTCCACCATCAATGGCGTCCACTATGGCGTACCGGTAGACAACGGCACTGCGATCTTTGCCTATCGTGTTGACCTTCTTGCCGAGTGCGGATACACCCTGGCCGACGTAACCGGCATCACCTGGGACCGCTTCATCGAGATCGGTGAGGAAATCTATGCCAAGACCGGCAAGTACCTCCTTTCCATGGACGGCAGCGGCAACGATCTGCCCTACATGATGCTGCAGGCTGAGGGCCTCTCCCAGTTCAAGGATGGCGTTCCTTACATCACCGAGAACGAGGCGATGGTCCAGATCATCACCAAGCTCGTAGAAATGATCCAGAAGAACATTCTGTACCTCTCCAATGACTGGACCGGATACACTGACCAGAGCATCATGGGCGACCAGGTTGCAGGCGTCTTCAACGGAAACTGGATCATCCCGACGATCGAGCAGGTTCCCGAGAACAGCGGAAAGTGGGAGATCACCTCTATTCCTACTCTCGACGGACATGAAGGATATGCTGCCAACGGCGGTTCTTCCCTCTACATCACCTCCAACTGCAAGAATCCTGATCTTGCAAAGGACTTCCTCGCCAAGACCTTCGGCGGAAGCACCGAGACCTATGATGCCGCTCTCCGTAACGGTGGCGTTATCACCTGTTCTGTAAGCGCTGGTCAGTCCCCGGTTTATGCTGAGGGTGTTGACTTCTTCAACGGCCAGGCCATCTATACCACCATCGTTGGAATGGGTGCCAATGTACCGATCGTTGAGCAGAACGACTATCATTACACCTGCCGTCAGTACATCGGATCTGCCATCCAGGAAATCCTGATGGGCAGCGATGTTGAGACCGCTCTGAAGAATGCTGAGGATCAGCTCCGCTTCGCAATGGGTCTGTAATTTCATTCGTCCTTACTCATTTGGGGAATCGGTCCGCCGATTCCCCATTTCTATAAGGAACAAAGGAGTCACTTTTTATGAAGAAAAAGAAAGGATTTGGCTTGCTTGCGAGGCAGCAGGCTGCAGGCTGGGCATTTCTTGCGCCTGCAACCATACTCATCTTCATCATGAGTTTCTACCCAATGGTCCAGGCCTTCATCATCTCTTTTAAGACCGGATCCTCTGCAAGACTCGAGTGGGCCAATCCAATTAATTATAACTATGCCCGTATGTTTCAGGACACCATGTTCAAGCGGGCCATGGCCAATACCTTCTTCTATTTAATCATCCAGGTTCCGATCATGCTGGTTCTGGCCATTTTACTGGCACAGCTGCTCAACAACAAGGACCTCAAATTCCGTGGCCTGTTCCGGACCTGCATCTTCCTTCCCTGCGCCACCGCGCTTGTTTCCTACGCCATCATCTTTAAATCCCTGTTTGCCAACCAGGGCCTCATCAACTCGTTCCTGGTGCATATCGGCATCTTAAAGGAGAACTACAACTTCCTCGGCAATCCGGGAAGTGCTAAGGCCGTCATCATCATCGCTCTTCTGTGGCGCTGGACCGGATACAACATGGTCTTCTTCCTTGCCGGCCTCCAGAACATCGAATACTCCGTTTACGAGGCGGCAAAGATTGACGGTGCCAGCGGATGGCGGACCTTCTGGTCCATTACCGTTCCGCTCCTCAAGCCCGTCATCGTTATGACCGGTATCATGTCCATCAACGGCACACTGCAGCTCTTTGATGAATCCGTGAACCTTACAAACGGCGGTCCGGCCAATACCACCATCACGATGTCTCACTACATCTACAACAACTCGCTGGGCCAGGGCGTTGCAAACTTCGGATATGCCTCTGCGCTGTCCTTTGTCGTCTTTATTCTTGTTGCCGTCCTCTCTGCGATCAACATGAAGGTAGGTGATACTCGTGACTGATCGGCATACCAAAAAGAATATTTCTCACATTCAGCGTCGCCTGATCCCGAGTTATATCTTCCTGACCATCATTTCCATTATTTCCGTCTTTCCTCTTTATTGGATGGTCACTGCGGCTACCAATACCACTCTTGAGGTTGCGCGCGGAAAGATCTGGTTCGGTACCAACCTGCTCACAAACTATCAGAATCTGATCAAGCAGCAGGCACTCTGGCGGACCATGGGAAATTCCTTCCTTTACTCCACTGTTCAGACCATCGCCTGCCTTCTGATCTGCTCCCTTGGCGGCTATGGATTTGAGCTGTATCATGATAAGCATAAGGATCGCCTGTTTACCGTTCTGCTCCTGGCCATGATGGTCCCGCAGGTGGCAACCCTGATCCCGCTGTTTACCATGGTTTCCAAAATGAAGCTGCTCAACACTGTCTGGGCCTTCATCATTCCCGGCATCGCCACCCCCTTCATGATCATGATGTTCCGCCAGAATTCCCGTAACTTCCCAGTCGATGTTCTGGAAGCGGCGCGTATTGACGGCGAAAGCGAAATCAAGATCTTTTTCACCATGTATATGCCCATCATGAAGTCCACTTATGCCGCCTCTGCGGTCATCACCTTCATGAACTCCTGGAATGCCTATATGTGGCCCCGTGTTGTCATGAAAGACAACAGAGCGCAGACAATGCCCATGCTGATTGCCAACCTCTCCAATGGCTATGCCGTTGATTATGGCATGCTCATGCTCGGCGTTTTGTTCTGCTCCCTTCCGACCATTATTATCTTCTTCGTCCTGCAGAAGCAGTTTGCAGAAGGTATCACCGGTTCGGTCAAGTAATCAAAAAGGTTGTTGCGAGCGCAACAACCTTTTTTCATTTTCTGTTCTCATAGAACCCATGCCAGAAATTTCCGGCGGCAATTACCCGCCCTTCTTTTTCTGCTGACGAGAAATCAGCGCTGCATACGCCCGGCGCGGGAGCAGACGCCCGACAAAGGCGCTTGCACGAATCAGCAAGCCGGGAACAATGATTGCTTTCTTTCGGAACAGTCCATCAATCGCCGTCTTTGCAACCTCCTCCGGTTTCTTTCCGGGAATCGCGAACAGCACGCCTGCCCGATCATTAAAGCCGGTATCCACAGGTCCCGGGCAGAGCACCGAAAGAGAGACCGGCGCCTTTCTTTCAATGAGCTCCCGCCGGACCCCGAGTGTGAGGCTGACCACATAGGACTTGCTGGCATAGTAGGAGGCCAGATGTGGTCCCGCCGGCAAAAGCCCTGCCACACTTCCCACATTCAGGATATACCCCTCCCCCTGCTCCTCCATGACGGGAATGGCTGCCTGCATGAGCCTCGTCAGCGCCTGGCAGTTGACCGTGACCAGATTCTTCGTGTCCTCTACGCTGGCTCGATCAAAATCTCCAAAGAGACCGTACCCCGCATTGTTGATAAAGACCGTCGGGCGAAGCCTCCGAATCTCGCCCACCAAAGCCTCTATGTCCTTCTCGTGAGAAAGATCATAGCAACCAATTTCCGTTCCATTGCCAAGTTCATCTGCCAATGCACGAAGCCGTGACTCACTGCGAGCAGTCAAATACAGGCGATATCCACGCCCATGCAGCTGCCTTGCCATTTCTTTCCCAATTCCAGAGCTTGCACCTGTTACAATTGCTACCTTCTCCATTT
>JAFUZM010000241.1 GCA_017476605.1 Clostridia bacterium | reverse complement strand
GTAGTTTTCATGCCGCCCGCCGTGGAGCCGGGCGAGCCGCCTACAAGCATGCAAACGATCATCAACGCCTGGCCCGATCTGCTGATATGGTTCAAATCCACGGTATTGAAGCCTGCCGTGCGCAGGGTGACGGATTGAAACAGGGCGGGCAGAATACGTTTTCCCGCCGGAATCTGCTCCATTTCAAAGAAGAAAAGCCACAGCGCCGGCAAAATCACCAGCCAGGCGGAGGTAAAAAGCGCGGCTTTGCTTTGCAATCGGTACTGTTTCCAATGGAAGCCATGTTCCCTCACGTCGTTCCACACCAGAAAACCGATGCCGCCCACTGTAATCAGCATCATTACTGTAACATTTACCAATCCATTTTGGCTGAATCCAGTCAGGGATGAAAAGGGCTCCTGCGCGCCCATCAGGTCAAAGCCCGCGTTGCAGAAGGCGGAAACAGAATGAAAGACAGCGTACCAAATCCCTTTTCCAACGCCAAAGTGGGGAATCATGGAGGGGATCAGCAGCAGCGCGCCAACGGCCTCCATCCCCAGGGACGAAAGGACAATAAAGCGGGTCAACCGCACAATGCCGCCGACCTGCGGCGCGGAAATGGATTCCTGCATCACACTGCGCTGCATAAGCCCGATCTTCCTGCCGGACAAAAACGCCAGGGAAACGGCAGCCGTCACCACGCCCACACCCCCGATTTGAATGAGCGTCAGGATCACAGCCTGACCAAAGGGCGACCAGCATGCAGCTGTATCCTGCACGACCAATCCCGTAACGCATACGGCGGAAGTAGCGGTAAACAGGCAATCCAAAAACCCCACGCTTCCCGCTTTTCTGCTGGCGAAAGGCAAGGAAAGCAGCAGCGTGCCAATCAGGATCAGCGCAATGAAGCCAAAGGCAATGATCTGAAATGTGGTCATTCGATACTTTCCAAAGAGCCGCACGCTTTTACCCCCTTTCTGATATGATGCAATTATAGGATAGATCAAATAAGAACGGTGTAAGGATATCTTCTGTGTATGTAAAGATCGTGCAAAGATTTTTGTCGGCTGTACAAGCATTGATCAACATATTTTTCTTATACACAAAGAAAACCGCTGGCACGGCCTATCATTTACCAGCGGCTGCACTTGCTCATAATTTATTGATTATTTCTTCTCTGACGATTTCTTCGGCACGGCTGTGAATATTGTTCATCCTGCCAACCCAAACCATGGGCTGTTCTGCCTTGAGCTGCTCAGTAATGCCTTCTTGTTTAACCATCTGCGCGATCAGTCTTTCGAGCATTGCTGTCGCTCTTCCGTCTGCATGGGCAAGATGCCTGCCCAAAGATCCGTTTAGAATGAGTCGCTGATAGAGGCTCGGGTGCTGCTCCTTCAGGTATTCCCTGTGCATCCGTCCCCATTTCCCAATGGAGCGCTGATCAGTTTTCTCAATCGCCAGGTTCGGATAGTACATACCGTCTTTGCCCAAGGTATAAGTGCTGCCAAGCTCTTCAAACAGGGATTTCATTGTGTTTTCCTCCATAATTCAGTATTGCCAATCCTGCATTGGAGGCCATTTATTCTGAATTATGTTTTACGGACAATCAGTCAAAGCTATTTAGACATAGCAGAGTTTATCACTGCCTATGGCTCAAATCCACAGGAGGATTTGGAAGAACTTTGGAAAAGGATTCTGTTCAGTATTGCCATCTCCAATACAGACGATCATCTCCGGAATCATGGATTCCTGCTGACCCATCAGGGATGGCGATTATCTCCTCTTTACGACGTCAACCCTGTTCCCTATGGCGAAATGCTTGCACTTAACATCTCTCTTGATGATGCGAGGATGGATCCTGAGCTGGCCATTGATGTTGCGCCATACTTCGGAATAAAGAAGCAGGCCGCCCGAGAAACTGCACAGAAACTGCTGGGAACCATCCGGCGGTTATGGCGGCCACTATCTGCAGATTGTGGGCTTACCCATGCTTCCCAAGAAGCAATGGCACCGGCATTTGATGTTGCCGAGCATTTCTGATGTGCAATTGCTTTACTCTGCCCAGCCAATACGATCTGGCAGTGCAATCGAAAAGTCCCTGTAAATGTCTACCGGAATATCTTCGCCAAATGCGTATTCAACGTAATAGTATCTTTCAAAGTACCAGACAGTGACCTTTTTCTGCATTGGATTGACGATCCAATACAGCTTTACTCCCGCCTCATGGTACTTATTCAGCTTTGTAATATAGTCAATGCTGGCCGTACTCTGGCTGATAATTTCGATGATCCAGTCTGGTGCTCCATGGCATCCTTTGCTATCCAGCTTTTTGCGATCACAAATCACCGATATATCCGGTTCAAAATAGTTCTCCTCATCCAGATAAACAGCAAATGGCGCTGCAAACACCCGACATTTTCCGTCGTTGTTCTCAATATAGTTGTAGATTTTGTTGAAGAGGAAACCTGAAATTTCCTGATGCGTCACACTTGGCGCAGCCATATCATATAACTGGCCATCTATCAGCTCAACACGCACGTTTTCAGGGAGCCTTTCAATATCGTCTACCTTATGCTTTTGAATGTTTTTTCGTTCCAAGTTCTCCATCCCCTCCGAAAAGCCATCTTTATCCACTCATTCGCCAAGCCAGTTTATCGAGTAACTGCACTGTGAAGGAACCATCTCGTATTTGACATAATGCCACCACGTATTCAGATTGACTCATTTCTTTCTGTTGACGATCAGCCATATCTCCACACGAACAGAGGCGTCTCTCTTTAGGGCGATCCCGCCGCTTTGCTCTCTCTTGCCTCTATCAGAGGCATTCTTAAGCTCCTTGGGTCCACTTCTCTCACATTTCCTTCTTGTGATCTTCGGTGAAGCGCCCACTTTTGAACATGCTGTCCTCATTTAC
>JAFUZM010000240.1 GCA_017476605.1 Clostridia bacterium | reverse complement strand
GGACGTCCTGCTGGTTCGAAAGATAAACTGCCAAGAACAAGACGGACGAAAGCAGAGATGGAAAGGGTGCGCGAGGCCATGGATTGATGATTTTATAATTCGGAAAATATTGGCCGAATCTCAAAAACGAGGGAATTTACGCGTATAACTCCTTCCGCTGAGCCTACAATGTATCTAACCACGACCTGGGATGTAGCTGGAATCGTAAACTCAAAAGAAATCTCATTATATTGAGTATCGGTAATCAAACTCTTCATTGACGGACTATATTTCCAGCCTCCTGCGTATACCTGCATCCAGATATCAGCATAACCACTGATCCTCTTCGCATGTATCTTTGCTGTGTATGTGCCTGCATCAAGCTGAACTGTCTGTTCAATAATACTCTGTCCCTTTTCGGCAGGTACCGCCAATTCAACGCATGGTCCTGCTACTCCACCAGAAGAGCACCATGTTATTGTATTTCCAGTATACCATCCATATGTATGCCAATCATCAAGATTGTTGGTAAAACCTGGATTCCTTAATATATTTATTATACTCATAGACTTGCACCCTTTCGCTTCCTCGTATGGAATTTCTTGTCCCATTACAAATTAGCCAGCACCTTCCCCAGGTCCAGATACACTCTTTATGTCACCGCTGAATGCATTAATAATAATACAGTATGCCAACTGATCATCATAAGACAAATCATCCGCAACATAATATGAAAATATATAATATGGCTCAATAAATCCGCCAACGACCATAGGATCATCAGCATAATAATCTGCAGTAACTTTTGAAAATGTCATCTCGGAAAATCGAGGATAATGCGCACGTAGATATCTATCCGCAATAGATCTTGCGGCACTTTGCCCAATATCATCTCCTGGAATAGGCGTACTCGTCGTAACATCTGAATCCCAGACTACCTGCCCGCCAATTCTAACGTAACCAGGCTCCTGTGTGGTACTCGGGGGAGCTGTTTTGAGATCAGCTATGTCTTGATCATATTTGAATCCGGAATAATCACCCTTATATAGAACTTCACCCGTGACACAATGAACATAGGCTGCATATATAACCTGGTCCTTCTTGTTCATGTATGCAAAACGATACAACGGCCCGGCTATACCATCGCATGAGAGCATCGTCTCCTGTTTACACGTATAATTCGATGCTTTGAATCCTGAATACTGCTTCAGCGCATTCTCTGCAATTTTCTTTGCCTTTGATGCTGTGATAGTAAATGTTGAATCGTCAACCAGATCAGTGACTTTTGGCAGAGCCGACAGGGAAATAGAAGATGACAGTGCAAAACCAAAGGCATTCTCATCAGAAACCTGTACAAGGCACCACTTCTTATCATAAGTACTGACCGTAACGCCCGTTCCCTTCGGCCATGTTGATACAACCTCTGACTTTGAGTCGGGTTCTTTGTATAGCTTTGTTTCCTTCTGCAATATTCCCTCTTCCCACTTCTGAGTAGCCGCTTTTACTGGCGTTTCGCTCAGATTGTCAATCTGCAAGACCTGAACATAGCCCTTTGTGCTATCGGTCGAAACCAATACCCATTTTTCATTAATCTCTTCTAATTTCATCGCCTGCTGCGAGTTGAGCATCCCAACAATAGATGCTGTTTCATCCGGGGACTCACGAAGATATAAGGTATCTCCATTCGAGTATATCTCCTTTCCAATAGCTTCAGAAAGCAGCTTTACATA
Organism: Clostridia bacterium; assembly: GCA_017476605.1. Classification (GTDB taxonomy): domain Bacteria; phylum Bacillota; class Clostridia; order Christensenellales; family Aristaeellaceae; genus Ventricola. The sequence continues at coordinate 17,068 of JAFUZM010000240.1, read as the reverse complement.
CTCTTCTTTTACATATCCCTCCTCACCGTTATAGGTAATATGATACCAGCCATTCGAATGCTCTATAATCTCCACATTGGAACCATTCTTTATTCTTGTTACTATTTTTGATTTATCTTCAGGAGTTTTTCTCATATTTAAAGTGCCACCACCTGTATCAATCTTCCCTTGCTCTGCACACCCTACATGCAATAGTCCGATGATAATGATTATTAATAATATTGGAGTACAAGTCCTTCCTTTTGTCATTTGCATTTCCTCCGATCACAAGAAATATTCCAGCGCCACAATCACTATGTACATGACGCTGGAAATTAATTTATACATTCAGATAGCTTCCATCCAGGAATCCCATTTGACCACCATAGGCCGTTTTATACCATGTATGGTTATTCACTGTAATCGGTAACAAAGGCAGGCTAACACCTGATGGAATAGTCAGAAGTACTGATTCATAACTGGCACAAAATCCCATGGGTGTAACTCTGGTTGTTGTACCATAAACCTCATATTCCATGGACGCTTCATCTGGTTCAGCTGACATAGAGATGAAGTTCGACATTGCCCATCCGCAACCATTCTGGTTCCCTACACGATACCACCCTGATACTGATGTGTCATCCAAAATACGTAAAACGCTATATTGTGGCGCCGTAAACAATATCGTAGCACTTGATGATGGTGTCTGCCTTATATTTAACGACCCTGAAGCTGTCGCAACTTCTCCTATCCCTCCATCATCCGTGACAGCGATATATCTCGACATGACATAACCAAAGTATGAATTGTATTGCACGTGGAACCAGCCATTCTGACTAGACTCCCATACAATCACCTTATTATTCTGGGAGATTGTAGTAACCAAAGAACTACTTGTACTGGGGGAACTACGCATATTGACTGTGCTACCTGATGTTACATGAACGTATCCAATCGTCGGAATCAAAAATTATTTCTCCTTCCATCATCCTTAATATTAACTTTATAGTCTTTACCATGACACTACTTCGCTGGTTACACTTGAGCATTCACCATCTACATTTCCATTGCATACAACCTTATAAGTTCCATGCCCAACACTATATGTGCGGGTAAGACTAGCTTGGTTCCCGCCAGTCGCACTCACACTCCATGTTTGGATTTTATCCCATCCGCCTCCATTTTTCTTATACAAGATCATCTCAAGACTGCAGGAATGTGTACCATACGGTGCTAAACGCCCATTGCATGTGGCTTCACCATTTGAAATCGACAATCCTGCAACAATTCGTTCTGTTTGCATGTACTCATCAGGGATAATTGGAAAGGGCTCTCTCTGATCCTCACCGATTGCGCCTATACAAGTCACGATACTGAGGACCAGACCGGTCAGGATGCAAAGCATCCAACTTACGGGTTTTCGCATAAGTTCACACCTCCTTCGAATTTCGAGGATTTTATCCTCTACACTTATAAAGACCGAAGAAGCTCCCCAAATGTTACATGAATTTTTCAAACTATTTTTCAAACCTCATTTGCAAAAGTAAGTTCTACTTCTGACTGGAACTTACTCGTGCAAACTCGGGAGTATAAGTTACTCGTGCAAAAAGATTGCCTGTCATTTGCAACAAAGCAGGAAATTTTCTGGCGCGGGGTTTACGTTGGGAGGTCGGTGTGGTAGCCTAGCCGTAGGTGCCAGCATCCAAGGACGCCTATACGGATGGCGTCCGCGGGAGATGGCCCTTAAGGCTGGCTATCCGCGCCGACAGGGCCCCGACGTCAACCCCCAGAGGAAACGAGCAATTCATAGACGCAGCAGACGTTACCATGGTATAATGCGATCTGCTGCGATGCCGTGCCACACTGGCGCGGCGTCTGTAGTTTTGGAAGCGGTAGAACTTACTTTTGCAAACACAAAAACTAAGATCTGACCGCTTGTTTGCTATACCCATTTGGGGCTACCTACGTGCTGGAAATGGGCATAATGGCCTCATTGATTCCCAGTACTGATATGCCCATAGGTGTTGAAATGTCGCGTTCCTCGCTGATTTTCCTTCTCCGCCAGCGCACTGGAACTTACTTATGCAAACTGGAACTTACCTTTGCAATTGACCACTATTTTTCAAACTTCCACACTTGGAAAAAACACCTGTCATCCTTCATTTTATGTTATGGGACAAAAAATCATTGCAATTTTCTAATCCCTTCAGCATATTCTATAGCCGATTCAAGCGAATGTTCACGAATAAACATTATCATCATCTGATCATCATCCATCCAATAGATCGTTACATGATCGTCCTTCAGGATTGCTTCTCCTCTCATTTCGTTAATCTCAACACTTTGAACTTCAGCATTTTCAGTATCCAAGTTTACCGTTCCATGGACAATTTCCTCATAGGAGAAATGGACCTCCCCACTCCCTTCCGCGCAATATGTAACACAGTGATCATTGATGCTATCAAATACTTCTCCAAAAACCAATCCTTCAGGTATAATACTGGGGTAGTATGTTCCATTCCATTCCTCAGGAACATCTGTATCAATTTTCTCGCGTTCATACCGTAATGTTGTATATTCCGGTGTAACATCAGTAATTAATCTCGCAATAAAAACGCGTGCAGATTGGCTTGTTGCAAAACCTATTCCTGCTATCAATGTCACTGTGCCAACTGCCATAGCTACTATGCGAAGAGATTTCGGAATGATATATTTAATGATTCTATTTCGTTTTTCTCGTTTGTAATATCTTTCGATACTTCTAAGATACTTATTACTGTGAGTTTCTAAAAATTCGTCTGCTTCCTTCCTTTCATCTTCTGAAATCTCCTTACTGGCAGTTCTCTCGGAGTCGTATGCCGATAATATTTCACCAAACCAGTTCCACGATTTTTCATATAGCTCGCTATCATAACTACTTTCATGTATATTCATTCAATAGCCTCCCTGTCTATCTTCACTATTTCAAGCAAATGCTTTCTGGCTCTGCTCAATGCTGTTCTGATTGCCCCTTCTGTGGCATCTAATTCGCTTGCAATATCTTTTATCGCTACTCCATCCATATGATGCATTCTTATCAGCTCCCTTTCCTTAACAGGAAGCTGATCAAACGCGTTAATCAATTCCTTAGCAGAAGCAATATCGAAAACCGTTGCTTCCAGATCATATTCTGACGGTATGCTTTCGAGACTCTTATCTGAAATTGAGTAATCGAATAAATCGCTTCGCTTTTTACGCTTTCGCAGCATATCCCTGCACACATTACCTGTCATTGATATGATGTATGTCCGCATTTTACTTTCAGGAATCTTTCTTACTTGCGAACAATATTTGCAGATGCGTTCAACGGTAATACCAATTACATCTTCAATCTCGTTATCGTCCTTATCAAAGTATTCCCGTGCAGCATAGTAAATCGTCCTTTTATGTTCAGTGAAAATTCGCGTTACGAACTCTCTATCATCATCACTTTCTATCATTAGTATAGCTAATGGTAAGACTGCGCCAGCATGTCCTGCAGCTTGATATATCTTAAAAAAATCCATTTATACCTCTCCTTTCCTGCTCTACTTATGCCTGCCTGCCTGCCTGCCATGAAGATTTTGTGTCCGCTTCATCTCAATGTCAACCCCAATCAGAAACTTCTTTCCTATTGATATAGACTTCGGATATCCTTCAAATGTTACACCATATAGGATTTTTCTATAATTGAGTTTTATAAGTGAAAATAATCCAAATTCAGTTCAAAGTTGTGCCATTTTCCGGCATATATATATTGATTTGATCCTATAAATCTGTTAAAATCTTATCGTAGCAATCGTGAAATTGGCACGGAGGTGATGAAATTGCTGCTTAAGTTTGAATCCATGAACTTCAAGTCCTTCCGCGATGGATTTACTTTCAACATGATTCCAGAAAAGCGGATGAACGAACTTGAATACAGTATCCTGAAAGAGAAGATTGGAAGCCACCAAGAGCGCGGATTATCCGCATCGGTTATCTATGGGCCCAACGCTGCAGGGAAGACGTCCATTGTAAACGCGATGTCCTGCATGCGGCAGATTGTACTGCGCGGAAACATCCGTGACGCTGCAGATGACCGTTCAGGAGATCATGTCAGCGGCGGACTATCTCTGGCCCCCTTCGCCTTCCGCGACGATGCTGCGCCTGTGCAATTTGATGCCACCTTCATCTACCACGGTGTAAAGTATCGGTATCTCGTCTCCGCCTCTTTAGGGAAATTCCTTGAGAAGGGGTATCCCCGCTATATTGACCATGAACAGCTGTATGTGAACGACATGCTGGTCTTCGACAGATCCGCTGACAGTGTGGACAAGTTGAAATTGGATTCCATCTCCGGTCTCCTGAACAATGGATACGAGCCGAAGGAAAACGAAAAAACACGCAAAGCGATGAATAATAACATCGTGTCGGACAGCCTGCTCCTGGTAACCGACTTCAATTCCTTCTGCAGCAAGAAAATCGTCAGCGAGATTCGTCAATGGTTCGAGCAGGAATTCATCGTTGTCAATTCAGCGGACAAAACCCGTTTCTACCCTGCTCTTCCGGAGGAAGATGGCAGAGCCATGATCAATGTCTACATCAACCAGATTGCGCAGGAAGCTGGAATCATTGGCAGTGACTTTGCATATGTCAACGATCCTGAAACACACACCACCAAGCTGGTCTCTGTGCTCCAGAAATCCGATAGCAAGCTGTTTGGCCTGGACGCGGACCAGATCGAGTCCGTTGGCACCATGCGTCTAATTTCCATCATGCCTGTCATTATCTCCGCACTCCGGACAGGCGCGACACTGGTCATGGACGAGTTGGATGCCTCCCTGCATCCAATGATCGTAATGAATCTGATTACTATTTTCCATAACGAGAAGGTTAATCAGTATGGCGCTCAATTGATTTTCAACACTCATAACCCCATCTATCTGAACCATAATCTGCTGCGGCGGGATGAAATCAAGTTTGTCGAACGGGAATCCGTCAGTAAGTCCAGCAGTCTATATGCGCTTTCCGATTTCAAGGCCAACGGAGAAGCCAGCGTCCGCAAGACGAGCGACTATATGCGAAACTACTTTGTGAATCGGTATGGTGCGATCGTGGATATCGATTTTACTGATATCATCGCAGATGTCCTGAAAGGTGCTGAGAACAATGGATAAGAAAGAATCTCGGCACTTTAATATTTCCGTAGAAGGGATCAACTGCGAAACGCTTTATTTCGAGCATCTGGCGAAGCTGATCAACAGCAGTGGCAGGAACACCTATAATCTGAAGATTGATCCCAAGAAGGTATCCCCGCTGGACTATGCCAGGAGGAATGCCTTCAAGCCCAATGAGCGCCGAAAGAAAAATCAGCAGAAACTCCCATATATCCACATTCAGGATATCGAGGACTACTATGATTCCTTCCAACGGGAAAAATTTTACGCAGTCATTGACGAGATGAGGAAAGCCGAAGACCAGTTCGGCATCTCCTATCAGCTTGGATATTCCAATTATACCTTTGAGCTCTGGATGCTGCTGCATGTGGCGGAAATGAATCACGCCGTACAGGACAGGAGAGCCTATCTGAAATGGGTCAACCGCTGGTTTCATCGTAATTTCGCCAATCTGGATGAGTTCAAGCAACACGATAACTTTCAGGCTATTCTGGATGAATATGTGACGTTGGATTCCATCCAATTGGCAATTCAGCGGGCCGAGAATATCGTAAAGAAGAATGAAGAAGATCGCAAAACCAGGGAAACTTATCACGGATTCACTTTCTATCGGGACAATCCTGATATTTCGGTTCATGAAGTTGTTCAGCTAATTCTGGAAGTCTGCGATATCAGATGAGCGCTTGATTCATTACCTTCAACGAAATGCAAAGAGGTGTATAACTTTGAATGAAAACGATGGAGGGAAACTTCCTAAATCCCTGGAAGGAGAACCGCTTCCAGAAGGTTATCACGATCCAGTTAATCCCTATGAGCCGCATCCACGTTGTCCATATAACCTACAAAAGCTTATGCGGTATGCTTTTACTTCCGGTCGCAAGATAGAGGACATGACAAAGGAGGAAATCATGCAATTCGCAGTTTAATCTGATTGATTCCTTGTTTCCACAGCGGGCAGGCTGTTATCAACGTTGATAACGTTTTAATAACAAAAGCCTGTAGAGCCAGTGGAATATGTGGAATTATGAATAATCGGAGTCACGAAGAGTAACAGGAACTCGATCCACAAACTATGTTAAGGTCACTCTCTCAGAAAATGCTGCATCATCCTGCACCTTCCCCAGGACCCGAGCATTGCCAAACGCTCCCACTATAGGCCTTAATGGTAATCACGTACTGCACCTGATCATCGTCTGTGAAATACGCAATTTGATAATATGGTTCAATAAAGCCGCCCTCGATCAACGGATCATTCGTTATATGCTGGCATTCCACTCTGGAAAAGCTCATTTCTGAAAAGCGAGGATAATGGGATCGCAAGTATCTTTCTGCAGTCGAACGCGCAGCGCTTTCCCCGATATCCGTGCCTGGGATCGGAGTGCTCGTAACCACATCAGAATCCCATACGACTTCTCCTTTTATCTTTACATAGCCTGGATTTTGTGTCGTGGCTGGCGGTGAAGTTTTTAATTCCGAGCCATCTGTTTCATATTCAAAGTTGGAATAGTCCCCCTTGTAAAGCAGCTCTCCACTTTCGCAATGCACATATGCAGCATAAATCATCTGCCCCTTTTTATTCTCGTATGTGAAACGATACAGGGGGCCTTGAATTCCATCACAAGATAGCATAGTTTCTTGCTTACATATGTATTTAGAAGCTTTAAATCCACTATATTGTTTTAACGCTTTTTCAGCGATTTTCTTTGCGCCAGATGCCGTGATCGTAAACTTTGAGTCATCAACCAGCTTGCTCTCTCTTGGCAATTCAGAAAGTGATATGCTGGATGAAAGTGCGAAACCGATTGCGCTTTCATCAGCCACCTGTACAAGACACCAGTTTTTATCATAGGTGCTGATGAGCACGCCCGTACCTTTCGCCCATGTCGAAACAATCTCGGATTGACGATCTGGGTTTTTGTACAAATTTGTCTCTTTCTGCAGGATACCCTCTTCCCATTTCTGCGTTGCTGCCTGCGCCGGTGAATCATTGAGATCATCAATCAACTCGGTTCTAACATATCCATGAATATTATCTGCTGTGACCAGCGTCCACTGATCATCTACTTGTTCTACTTTCATCGACTGCTGTGCGTTCAGCATGCCCACAATAGAAGCTTCTTCGCTTGGTGCATCATACAGATATAATGTTGCGCCATTTGAATATATCTCTTTTCCAACAGCCTCAGCGACAGAGCGAATATATTCTTCTTTTACATATCCTTCTTTTCCATTATAGCTGATATGAAACCAACCATTCGCGTGGTCTATTACTTCGACAATGGATCCATTCTTTATTTTTTCAACAATCTTAGCCCTATCTTCGGGAGCCTTTCGCATATTAAGCCTCCCACCATTGTTGGTAACGATTTTCCCTGTGTCTGCCAACGCCAAGACAGAAACGCAACAAATGATAAGCGTTAAGATAATAAAACGGCAGTTGAAAACAATAGTATTTCGTACTTTACCATCACGGTTGAAAGAAGTCTTAACCTTTATTCTCTTCATCTTTGCTCATACACCTCCCTGATTTCTCGCTCGGAACCAGCAAACTATTAATTGTACAATCCAGCAGCTGAGACAATAAATATAAATTGCTCAGCGATGGTAGGTAACGCCCGCTAAACCAGTAATAAACAATTCTTTCATCATTAAGATTCATCAAATCGCGGATGTCATGAGGCGATAATCCCTTCTGTTCACAAAGCTCCTTTAACCGTCTACCGGTCGCGACGGTATCAATCACTTTGTTCATCCAGCATACCTTCCTTCTTTGTGCATGTCAATGAAGCAGAACTTCAGTTTTGCTCATCTTTTCAAAAATAGTGAAGTAGAGTCCAGGCCCTACTGCCAGCACCATACGACTTTTCCCTTTCCTATACATCTGTACGGATTGACACTTTGGCTTCCGATCCGCCTTCTTATCTCTGGCTGGGACTTTCGCAATATTTCAGATTCATCATCAACTTCCTTCCGCTCTGTGTATGTGCCTGGTAAAATTGACCTGGCATTGAAAGCATATCAGGCAAAGGGTACTTTTTCTCAAAATGCCATAGAAAACAAGAAAAACGACTTGAAAAACATTTTACATTCCGCAAACTCAATTTTCTCTACCAACATTTTTAGCCTTCTGAGACACGATACGATCCGTCTATTTGCTTCTTACCTCATAGACAAAGCCGGCTGGAAATGTTACACTCTCCCCATTAAGTTTTGAAGGGAGGGAGAGTTGTCATGAACATTATTCTCTGTGATGATGATCGGCACTTCCTTACCTCACTCGAAAACAAAATACAACAATGGGCGCAGCGAAGCGGTCATTTCAGCTCTATCATGATATATTCCTTTACTTCCAGTGAAGATGCACTGGATGCCAGAACTCATGGATTACAGTTTGATGCACTGTTCCTGGACATCCAGATTCCAAACGAGATGAATGGGCTTGCAGTGGCAAAGGAGGTCCGACAGTCTGATGAACATGTTCCTATCGTTTTCATTACCAGCTATGGCGAATATGCCGAGGAAGGATACTTTGTTAATGCATTACGTTATTTGAGAAAACCAATTACAGATAATTCCATTTCAGAGTGTCTGGATTTAATATGGCGGCGTTGGTCCATCTTACACTCAGAGAGTGTGCTCCTCGACCTTCCAGCACAAATCATTCACCTGCCAGTAAAATCTATTATTTATGCAGAAGTTTCTGGCCATACATGTCTATTAAAAACGATTGACCGAGAAACTCCTTGGCAATTCCGAAAATCAATGGACTATATTCGTAATAAGCTCTCATCGCCCGTGTTTGCCCAATGTCATCGCAGCTATATTGTTAATCTGTTGTACATCAGGCACATTGCAAACGGGACAATTACAATGGTGGAGGGTACCACAATCCCAGTTGGACGTAAATATCAGCAGCAATTTATGTCTCAATTCCGTAATTTCTATCTCGCCGGAAGGGGGAATGTCTAATGGTTCAAGTTTTCGATATTATAATGAGCCTTTATCAGAATTGTCTAATGATTTACGTGCTAAAAAAACAATTTGTGCAGCATCATCATTCATTTTTGTGGGAAGTAGGCTTTGTTACAATCCCCGTACTTGTTCTTTCCCTGATTCAGGGGGCCCATTTGCCAATCCCTGACAGCTTAATATTATTCTCTTTTATCTTTTATGTCATAGCTACAACTCATGAACATTTTGTTACATGCCTCTTCTGGGTTGCTCTTGATGCGTTTCTATTAATGGGCACACTTTCCCTTGTTAGTGGAATATTCGGCATTAGAATTGATATCAATGGAGACAATTTAGCCAAATCTGAAGAGATACAAGTCATCTACAGCATTGCAGGTAATACTGCAATTACCGTAGTGCTATGTCTTGCGGCCAGAATAAAGAATACGAAAGCCTTGATTAAACAAAAAGAAATACTTATTTACCTGTTTATGTTGCTTCTATGCTTTGGAATCAGTGAATGCTTCTTCATTGGCAGAGTATCAGAACAACCCTATCCTGTCCTTCTTTTCGGGTCTATATGTTCATTTCTGGTAATGATTTTGATCGTTATCCTTTATGAACGTATGATCCAATCTGCTCACAAACATCAGCAAGAAAAGTTGTCTGCTCAAACGGCACTGTTAACCAGTGATCACTTAGATGAGGTCAAAACCGTCTACAAACAAATGCTATCAGAACAGCATGACCTTCGGCATCGCATTTCCACCATCGAAGAATTGCTTTCTTCAAACAACATTCCTGACCAGCAGAAAGTTGCGGCCTTAAATTTGTTAGAAGAGGATCCTAATCATATACGTTATACTACTGGGAGCATATCTATCGATGCAATTCTCAACTCAAAATCTATGATGATGAAAAATGCAGGCATAACCTTTGAACTAACAGAATATCCTTTAACTCAGCTTCCCATACCTGAGCAGGATTTTTGTATGTTAATTAGCAACCTTCTTGATAATGCAATCGAAGGTGTTATGCGCCTTCCTGCTTCGTCATCTTCTCGTCATATTCATTTATCGTTTTCCAGAGTATGGAATATTTTCTTCATCTCTTGTAGCAATGATGCAGACATCTCTCAGATAAAACGGATCGGTAATAAATTTATATCTACAAAAACAAGTCCTGAACTTCATGGATTTGGTATCGATAGTATGAAAAAGATCGTCGGTAAAGCAGGAGGAACCATCGAATTCGAAATCAGCGACAAACGATTTAACGTTGAAATATCGCTTGGAGGTGATCCTCCTTATTGATGAAAATAACCCAATACTATTGAGCCACAAGAAAAAGAGCGCCACATTGCGTGACGCTCCCTGAATCATATTACATAGATCAATTCTGCGAAGATCATCTCTTCCACCTGAGCTTTGCATGCATTCATTATGCAAACCCATCTCATCTGATCCGTTCTCTTTAATTCCTCTGTAGCGCCGGAATCTCTCCCCATTAGTGGAACGATGTAGTCTAACCGTGCTTGTGCTGCCACTTCAGTTTCTGTCAGATGATCCCATAAAGTTCCATCCAGAAGCATCCTCATATAATGTCCTGGATGATTCTTCTCAAGATACTCCCGACGCATCCTACCATATTTCCCAAGCGGTTGTTTCCAGCTTTCAGGTATCTCCAGATCCGGAACCCAGTAGTCTCCTTCTTGACGATACTGCATATTCATTTTCACGATACCTCCTTCATACCTGCCATAATCTGGCCGATCATCGATAATACTTCTGTTGCTCCTTCGCTCAGTTGATCTCTTGCTTCCATACGATGTAATTCGTCTGTAAGCGCTGTTATTTCCTTTCGTAATGCGGCGAATACTTTCGGATTGCCTTGTACCACAACATCTTGTTCCGTAAGTCTCCGTATGATATAATCCTGCTTGGTCAGACCGGTTAACCTCACAAGGCGTTCAATCTGTTCGTCCTCTTCAGGCGACACCCGAAATGCAACAGTGATGTTTCTCCAACGCCCGTGCGCATCCAATGATTTTGCTGACATTACTTTTCCCTCCTTGTTATCATCTTTCAGCAATGGCTCCCAGTGGTTTCGGGGTGAGAATTCCGGCTGTAGCCACTGGCTACAAAATGGCTACAAAAGTTTCAAAGACGCACTGGAAGTCGTGTATTAAATGGATAATTTTCTCGTTTTCCGCACTCAAAGTGCATTTAATCACGGAATGTTGCTTCCTGAGACTTGAGTGGGAATGAGTGCCGCAAGCGCGAAACCCCTTATGCAGCAAGGGTTTCAGCCCTCTCGAAAGTTACTCTGATAAAGAAATGATAAAGTTTTCCGGAAAATGATCCCATTGTCGCCGCGCCCGGTGGTTGTGGGGTCGATAACCGGAAAAGTTATCAGACAAACGACAGATACATATGATAAAGCCCTCCGGCTGTGGATAGTAGGTCCGCAGATCGGAGGGCTTTTTCATGTGCTTATTCAGGTTTCGGTGCTTTGGGTTTCCTGCCCCGTTTCGGCTTTGGCGGTTCTTCCGGCGGCACAGATGCCGTGATCCGGGTATCGTCGAAGTCCGGATAATGGTACCGCCAACGATCATAATCCTCTTTCGTGATTTCGCCCGCTTTCAGCTTTGCGGACTGCTCCTGCCAGGCCCGAAGCCGCTGCTCGAGGTCGGCGGCTTTGGTTCCACCGTCGAAGATGTCTGCCCGGAGGCAGATCAGACCTTCTGCGTCCTGGATGCGGATCAGTTTCCGGTCCTCCAACGCAAACAGGGTGTGCATCAATCCGTCCATGCTGTCGATGTCGGGAACGGTGATGGCTTTCGGAGAGACATCCAGCGCTTCCGCCAGTTGAGCGGTCAGATCGGCCTTGGGCGTCCGATCCTCAGATTCATACTGTGCCAGGCGCACATCGGCAGAGTTGGGAGGAAAGCCCAGCATCATCCCCAGATACTTCATGGTCATCCCCCGTAGGGTACGGAAGAAACGGATACGTTCGCCGGTTGCCATCAGAATCACCTCGTGCATAGGATGAATTGATTATAGCAAATCGGTTTAGAAACGTCAACGATGAGTTTAGCATAAAAATTTAATTATTTTCGTTGAAGAGTATTGACACAAGCGAAAATGTTTAATATAATCCAATTAAGCCGAAAGGCTTAGTGCTTAAGATCGGGGGGTTGATGAATGACCAACCAGTTTATGAGAGCGGAAGAAGTGGCAAAGGAACTCGGGATTTCGAAATCCTTTGCCTATAAATTGATTCGGCAGCTCAACCAGGAACTTCGGGAGAAGGGTTTCCTGACCATCTCCGGGAGGGTCAACAGGGATTATTTTCAGGAAAGACTCTACAAATCACAGAGAGGAGTGACTGAGCATGTCAGTCTATAAGGACGAAAAGACCGGGAAATGGTACGCGCTGGCCTGGTACCACGACTGGAAAGGTGAAGGCCGGCAGAAATGCAAGCGGGGATTTGAGACCAAGAAGGACGCGCAGGAATGGGAGCGGAGTTTCCTGCTGCAAAACGCCGCGGACATGGATATGACCTTCGCGGACTTCTGCGAGCTCTATGAGCGGGATCGCAGGCCCCGGGTCAAGGAAAGCACCTGGCTGACGAAGGCAAATATTATCCAGAACAAACTGATTCCCGCTTTCGGGGATCGCATCATCAGCGAGATCGACACCAAGGACATTATCGCCTGGCAGAACGAGTTGCTGGCCTACCGGGATGAAAAGAAGCAGCCCTATTCAAACACCTACCTGAAAACGGTTCATAACCAGATGGTATCGATCCTGAATCACGCGGTCAGGCATTACGGCCTGAAAAGCAATCCGGCATCCCAGGCCGGATGCATCGGCAGCAAGGAACGGGAGGAAATGAACTTCTGGACGAAGGAGGAATACCTGAAATTTGCCGAAGCCATCATGGATAAACCCATGTCCTACTATGCCTTCGAGATGCTGTACTGGTGCGGCATCCGTGAAGGAGAACTGCTGGCCCTGACCCCGGCGGACTTCAACTTCACCAAAAGGACGGTTCGCATCAACAAGACCTATCAGCGGTTTCACGGCCAGGACCTGATCACCTCTCCGAAGACGAAAAAGAGTGTGCGAACCGTGGAGATGCCGGAATTCCTCTGTGAGGAGATGCAGGAATACCTCAGTAGCCTCTACAAGATCCAGAAGAACGACCGAATTTTTCCCTTCACCAAGAGCTTCCTGCTCCATGAGATGAACCGCGGCACAGCGGCGGCGGGTGTAAAGCGGATAAGGGTTCACGATCTTAGGCACTCACACATCAGTCTCTTGATCGACATGGGGTTCAGTGCCGTTGCCATCGCGGATCGGGTGGGGCACGAAAGCATCGACATCACCTACAGGTACGCGCACATGTTCCCCTCCCGGCAGATGGACATGGCCGCGCGGCTGAACAAAGAAAGAATGGAGGAACAGAACAATGTCAGCTAAGAACGTAGATCGCCACAACCGCTTCCGGAACATCACCGTTGGGTTCCGGGTATCCCCCGAAGAAAACGAGCAGCTCAACCGGGCAGTGGCCCTGTCCGGACTTCCCAAACAGGAATACTGCTACCGGAAATGCCTGGATCGGAAAATTATCGTGCAGCCGAATCCCCGGGTTTACAAGGCGCTGAAGAACGCCCTCGCGGAAGTGCTGGAGGAACTGAAGCGAATCGTTGCCGATGATGATCCTTCGGATGAACTGCTGGAAGATATCGCCCTGATCACCAAAACCCTGAACGGAACGAAAGGAGAAGAATCCTGATGAACATCACCACCCCGTACCAGAACAGCCGCATGACCGTGATCGGCATTGATCACGGCTACGGCAACATCAAGACCGCTAACACCTGCTTCCCGGCAGGTGTTACAGCCTATGCCAAAGAACCGACCTTCAGCCGGAACGTACTGTATTATGAAGGCACCTGTTACAGTATCGGCGAAGGCCACAAGGAATTCACCGCGGATAAGATCGCTGATACAGACTACTACATCCTGACGCTAGCCGCCATTGCCCGGGAGCTGGAACTGAGAGGCCGCACCCAGGCTGATGTCTATCTGGCCACAGGCCTCCCCCTGACCTGGGTGTCTGAACAGAAGGATCGTTTCCGCAAATATCTGACGCAGAAGAGAGATGTGGATTTCACCTTTCGGGATAAACAGTACCTCATCCGAATCATTGGTGCCGAAGTTTTTCCACAGGGATTCGCCGCAGTTGCCAGCAAGCTGGCAGACTTCAAGGGTACGTACATGCTCTGCGATATCGGTAACGGAACCATGAACATCATGAGCATCAGCAATGGAAAGCCTAATCCGCAAAAATGTTACACGGAAAAGTTTGGCGTATACCAGTGCACATTGGCCGTTCGGGAACAGGTCCTCCGACGCTTCGGAACCACCATTGATGATGACGTGATCGAAGATGTGTTGCGCAACGGAACCGCGGACATTGCGGAAAAATATCTGAACGTTATTCAGGAAACCGCGCGGAACTATGTCAACGGAATCATGAGAAGGCTGAGGGAACACGAATACAATCCTGATCTCATGAAGCTGTACATCGTTGGCGGCGGCGGATGCCTGATCCGGAACTTTGCCGATTACGACACCAGCAGAGTCACCATCGATGATGACATCTGCGCAACCGCGAAAGGCTACGAATTCATGGCGGAGCTGAGGCTGAAAAAGGCGGGATCGGTATGAACAGAAACGGGAATCTCGTTCACACGAACCTCAGGTTGAATCTGAATAATCCCGAAGACAGGAAAGCATGGGAGCATCTCCGGCAGGCTGAGGAAAACGCAAATGAGTATGCAGGCATTGAAATTAGCGGAAATCTTTCAAAACGGAATGACCCTTCAGCGTGGAAAGGCAATCCGGGTTTGGGGGCAGTCGGAGAATGCACAGAATCTTACGGTTTTTCTTGGAAAAGAAAACATCTTTCAGGGGCAGATCCCGGAAGGCGCCTTTGAAATCACTCTGCCGCCGCTTGAGCCCGCTGAAGACGTAAATCTGCGTTTCGAGACGGAAGATGGTGGTTGCATCACGCTGGCGGGGGTGGATATCGGGGAAGTCTGGATTGCCGGCGGCCAGAGCAACATGGAGTTCCCGCTGATCTGTGACCGGGAGGGCGAAGAAACCATTGCGCAGGCGAACGATGAACACTTCCGCTATTATGAGGTTGGGAAATATGCCTTCGAGGGAGAAGAAGCGGAAGGCCTGAAGGACGGAAGCCGGTGGAACAACTGGCGGAAGTTTGTTCCGGCTGAGTGCACTCATTTCTCTTCCACAGCAACCTTCTTCGCCAAGTCACTGAGGAAGCAACTGGGAATCCCGGTAGCCATTGTTGGCTGCTGCTGGGGCGGCACCATGGCCTCTTCGTGGCTGGATGATAAACTGATTCGGGAAGACCCCGAACTGCGGGTTTATACGGATGAGTATGACCGAGGCATTGCGGCAATGAACATGGATGAATATTATGCCAGTAACTACGCGAAGCGGAAGATGATGGGCAGCCCGGAGGCGGTTCTCGGCAACGAAATGATGATGAAAACGGAAGCCACGGAGCCCTGCTCGGAGGAGATGCTGAAGATGGTAGCCCAGATGCTGGGCACCTTGCAGATTGGCCCTCACGATGAAAACTGCCCTGGAGCGCTGTATCAGACCATGGTCAGGAAAATCGCCGGTTTCACTGCCAGAGGGGTGATCTGGTATCAGGGCGAGAGCGATGAGCATCACGCGCCTCTGTACAGCCGTCTGTTTACGAAGGTAATCGATTGCTGGCGGGCTGCCTGGCTGGATGAACTGCCCTTCCTCTTTGTGCAGTTGGCCCCATGGCAGGAATGGATGGCGCAGAACGGGAAAAATTACCCTGTTCTTCGGGAACAGCAGCAATATGTGGAAGATCATGTAACCGGGACTTATATGGCTTCCATTATGGATGCGGGCAGTCAGTATGACATTCATCCGAAGCTCAAACGACCGGTTGGAACCAGATTGGCGCTGTTGGCTCTTCAGGAAATTTATCATCAGAAGCAGGCATATTCTCATGCACCGCGCGTTGCGGATATTCAGCGCTCCGGAAAAGAGATCACCGTTACCTTCCGGTTCGCAGAGGGTGGCCTTAAAAGCGAAGGAAATCCGGCCGCGCTCTTCTCAGTAAAGCAAAACGGCGCAGAAAAGGCGCTCACCGGGGTTGTCGAAAACAGCCAGGTTGCGTTGTCCTGTGAAACGCTTGAAGCCGGGGAGGCTGAAATTTCCTTCGCGTACCGGCCTTTCCTGGTGATGAATCTGTTTAATCAGGAAAACCTTCCTGCCAGGCCAATGGCTCCCTGTCGGATCTGAAACTTTCATGAATGTGGTCTGAGGCGAAAGTGGAGTTTTCTACGTGGGAAGATGGACAACCCGCGAGCTATGGCAGCGCAACCTGGCAGGGGAAAACCCTGGATGTGGAGAGCATGAAAGAATAAGGAGAGCGTCAAAATACGGATCGCGATACAACGGGGACTGCGATGTTCTTTTTTTTCAATTCACAACGACTCGCAGCGTTGGTCCATATACTATTTTCCGATATTTAGAATGGCTGAATCAGGCTGATCTGAGCTTTGCGTCCAACCAGATTTCCATCTTGTCAGCAAGGCAGTCATGCTATATAATTATCTATGCGGAGTAATCCGCAGCCGGTACGGCTCTTTATCAGCGTGATAAACAAATGATAAAATCGAGCCGTACAGGACGAATCATATGAATAATCTGTAGAATCAGAATCACTGCAGAGAGAAGAAAGAATCGTTCCTAAACTAAACGCGTTAGAATGCATAGAGTGGGAATGACATCGACGACCGCCAGTGGCGGGAGTTTCGTCGATGTCATTCTCAACCGAAAAGGAGCGAGCTCCACGGTGTGGAGTCGCGACTATTGAGGTT
>JAFUZM010000239.1 GCA_017476605.1 Clostridia bacterium | reverse complement strand
ATGCTGATCTTCATTAAAAAAGTAGATTCCGGTACGATACTGAATACCAACATCATGTCCCTGTTTATTTAGGGAGAACGGATCCACGATTGTAAAATAAAGCTTGATAAGCTCCTCAAGCGTGATCTGGTTGCTATCAAATTCGACAAGCACCGTTTCTGCATGTCCGCTCCCGTGCTTTACTTCCTCGTAGCTCGGTGCTTTATCACTTCCGCCATTGGCATACCCAACAGTTGTGTTCTTTACGCCAGGAAGCAATTGAAAATATCGCTGTGTTCCCCAAAAGCATCCGCCAGCCAATGCAATTCTTTCAAGTGTAGCCATGTTCAGTTCCTTTCTGGCAGCTAAATACTGCACTGTCGATCAAAATCTTATTATCCAATCTTCTTTCAAAATCAAAACGGCAATTCTTCCACGTCTAGATGCTTTGGTTTAATGTATTCGAGAGGAATAATTGCAGGGTCATCCGAGTAAAACGTTCCATCTTCGTCATTGTGTGGATACTCTAGGTACGCATCGTATTCTTGAGTCATCCATCCCGCGTCGAGGGCATCAAAAATGCGTTGTTCTTCCCATGTTATTCCGTAAGGCGCTCCTCCCGCCGTATATCCAACAATATAAGCAAAGTACTCATCCGACTCAATTCCGTAATTTTCAAATTCTTCTCTCTTATGATGGCCTCTATGCTTTTTGTGTTTTCTTCGTTTTCCCATCTTTTAGTATCCTTCTCTTGCTTAACCCATGGTCTTTGCGTCAATTTAATGATTTTGCTCGCATTCGTATTCCGTTTACAATTGTCGTGTCTTTGTCTGTTATATGCTCATTTTGGTTATCTGGTCCTGATTTAGGAAATCAACTGTTTCAGCCATCTTATGACCATAATGTGGCTTTCGTTCATTTCGAGTCTTCCTTGTTTCATGTCCTTTTCCCGAGTAAGCAACTCTCTCATGATATAAATTCTTGACATCATGTTCTCAGGAAGAATTCCCACAAAATGTCCACACTCCGGATAGATTCTCTCTGTAAATTGTCCGTTACTTGCATACACGCTAAGTCTTTTTGCGTATGCAGCTACAACTTTCCACGCTGGCCAATACTTATCCTTACCGCCTGCTACCATCAATAGTTTCTTTCCCTGAGACAACAACCTTTCTGGATGAAGATCTGTTGCTTTAGCCACTGATTCGTCCTTCCAAGTACGTTCGAATTCTGAATAGAAACGGTTTTCTGAAAACGGCATTCCTTCTCCTGGGCCTGTAAGCTTTGCTCTTACATAGGGCAGTTCTTGCCCATTCCACATGATAGCGCTGTGCCCTGACATTTCCCCTCGATTTAAAATTCCTTCATACACACCCCATACAGGAGAAATAAGCGCACACGCACGAATATCGGAAATTTGTGTTGCTGCAATAACAGCGAAAGGTGTTGTCAATCCAGCTGCATATATTCCAATCATTTCGATGCCTGGAATGACTTTAAGACTACGTACTGCCGATTCAATAGCATTCCCCGAAATTCTGTCAGGATAAGTGATCTGTCCTCTTGCTCCCCAAAGGTTGACAGCCAACGCTGTCACATCATTTATTGATATTGCTTTCGCAATATTAGTTGCCAAAGGATAGCCCGTCAGAGGATCTGAAAGTACAATCATTGCCAGCTTAGCATTCTGCACCGGATACAGTTCGCCTACAAATCCATTTGTTTCAACGTCATATCTACGACGTTTTTGCATTTGTTCCATTCCGTCACCTGTTCATTTCTTGAACTACGACGAGAAATTATACCGTATCTGTGTAAATATGGCAATTCTGGTTTCAGACTTGAATGTGATTCGTATGGTGATTATGCCTTGCTTTTTCCTTCACCTTTGCTTAAAATATGCCCTGTTATTTTTAAGCAGGAGGCAGCTATGAAAAAAGAATGGTGGCATGATAAAGTAGCCTATCAAATCTATCCCAAAAGCTTTTGCGATTCGAACGGAGACGGAATCGGCGATATTAACGGCATACGATCCAAGCTGGATATACTTAAGGATTTAGGGATTGGCATTATCTGGATCTCTCCCTGCTATAAATCCCCTTTTGCAGACGAGGGATATGATATATCTGATTACTGTGATATAGACCCAAAGTTCGGAACGCTTGAGGAACTGGACCAGCTAATTGCAGAAGCAAAAGCCCGTGATATGTCTGTCATAATGGACCTGGTTGTCAATCACTGTTCAGATGAACATATCTGGTTCAAGAGAGCCTGTGCTGATCCAGAAGGACCATATGGAAAGTATTTCTACATTCTTCCTTATCAAGATGGTAACCCACTTCCTACAAATTGGCGTAGTTATTTTGGTGGACCTGTCTGGGATAAACTGCCTGGCCATGATGACTATGTTTATCTCCATGTATTTCATAAAAAACAACCGGATTTAAACTGGGAGAATCCTCATGTGCGGAATGAAATCTACGATATGATGAACTGGTGGTTGGACCGCGGAATCGCTGGATTCAGGATTGATGCAATCATCAACATCAAAAAGGCATTGCCGTTTCGCAATTATCCTGCAGATCATCCGGATGGTTTATGTGCCATACAAACAATGCTAAAAGACGCAGACGGTGTTCTTGACTTTTTCTTTGAAATGGCAGAAAAGACCTTCCGCCCTCATCATGCATTTGCCATTGCAGAACTCTTTGACTACAAAGAGAAAGATTTTTCGCATTTCTTTGGCGAAGACGGCTGCTTTTCTTCCATTTTCGATTTTGCTCCTGCCTGTATAAATCAGGCTCCAGAGGGATGGTACAACTGCAAAAAAGTCACCCTTGAACAATATAGGGATACATGCTTTGCCACACAAATAAAAGCTTCACCCATAGGTTTCATGGCCAATATACTCGAAAACCACGACGAGCCTCGGGGAGTTTCTCACTTTCTCCCAGATGGCGAGCACTCCGACGAAGCAAAAAAGATGCTCGGAGGTATTTCCTTCATGCTTCGTGGGCTGCCGTTTCTTTACCAAGGTCAGGAACTTGGTATGGAGAACATTCCATTTTCAGAGCTTTCCGACGTGTCTGATTGTAGTACACTCGGACAGTATCAGCTTGCAATTGAT
>JAFUZM010000238.1 GCA_017476605.1 Clostridia bacterium | reverse complement strand
TTCGAATTAGGAAGTTCTCATTGCATAATAAAAATGCTCCCTTGCCACGGGAACATGCCCGTATTAAGGAAGCATTTTGCTTTTTCGATATTGGGGTTTTTCAGGGGGCCTTTAGAATGATACGTTAAACTTTCTTAACAGCAATGCCCCATCTCACCTATTTCCCACATGCGTGCCCTGACAGTAAGACACATGTTCCATGATGTCCTTCCGGATTTACGCCGTGTCTTGCCTGACACCCGTCAAACTTTTTCTCAAAAAGCCCTGTATCCCTTGACGATGAAGTAACTTCATCGTTTATGATATATAAGGAACCTTTCAGGGAAGTGAGCCGGATGCAAAACAACCGGTGAAACGGCATGAATGTACCCGGGCAATTTCCGGGAAAGGAAAAAACAATAAGGAGGAAAACCCAATGAAACACATGATGAGTCTCATCGCGATGCTGCTGCTCTGTGTATTCGCCTTTGGCGCATGTGCAGAAAGTGCATTGGTCCCCGGTACCTACGAAGTCTCTGCAGATGGCTTCGGAGGGAAGATTGTCATGGACGTCACAGTGGATGCAAACGGCGTCACTGGCATTGAAGTCAAGGAACAGGCAGAAACTCCTGAATTTGGTGGAGCTGCACTCCCTGTTCTGACAGAGGAAGCGCTGTCAAGCGGTGCCTTTGCCGTAGACGCATACGCAGGTGCAACCTTTACCTCAAATGCCTTCAATGCCGCTCTTGCAGATGCCGAGAAGCTGGCCAAGGGCGAGGTTGTTGAGGTATCCACGGAAACCACCCTTGCGGATGGCACCTACAGTGCAACCGTTCCGTCCTTAATCGACATTGAAGGACTGGTCAATGTGGGTGAAATGACCCTCGAAGCCACCTTCAAGGACAACAAGATCGAAAGCATCTCCGTGCCAAAATACACCGATACTCAGGTCATCGGCGGTATTGCCTTTGAAGAGCTGGCCGAAAAGGTCGTTGAAAATCAGTCTACCGCCGTGGATGCTCTTTCCGGCGCTACCGTCTCCTCCCGTGCCTTCCTTTCCGCACTGGATCTGTGCATTGAGCAGGCCGGCGGAGATCCCGCCGCCTTCAAGGCACGCACGCTGCCTGAGCATGTTGCGGAAACCCTTTCTTATGAGACGGATGTCGTGATCATCGGTGCCGGCATGGCTGGTCTCACCGCCGCCATCGAGGCTGTCGATCAGGGTGCAAACGTCATCATCTGCGAAGCGCAGGATGTCTTCTCCAACTCCACCAGCCGTTCCGTGGGCGAGGTCATGGGCGCTGCCACCAAAGCCCAGAAGGCCGCCGGCATTGAGGATACCGTCGAAGCGTTCTATGACGACATCTATTCTCTCTACAAGGATGAGCCCGCTCTGGATCCCGTGATCCTGCGCAAGATGGTCTATGATTCCACCTCCCTCAACGACTTCCTGCTGGACAACGGCTGGGAGGTTGGCGAGCTGGTCAACGTTTCCAACAAGGGCGTTCGTGCCACCAAGCGCGGCCATATTTCCAAGGGTGCCGGCTCCGGTCTCACCAACGCACTGGTCAATTCCGCTCGTGAAAAGGGTGTAAACATCCTGCTTGGCACAACCGTTGACAGCCTGATTCAGGATGAAAACGGCGTCTATGTCGGTGTCCATGCCACCACCAAGGGCGGCGATGATGTCACCGTAACCGGCAAGGCTGTTATCGTTGCAACAGGCTCCTATTCCGCCAATCCGGAAATGCTTGCCGAGCTCAACCCGAAGATGGACAACATCGAGATTCTCGTCGGCAGTGGCGACGGTTCCGGCTACAAGATGCTGGAAAATGCTGGCGCCGACATGATCCAGATCGACTACATCGCCATGATGTACTACTTCTATGGTGCCGGCTGGACAGAGTTCCCGGAGCTGATTCCGGAATCTCCGACCATTCCGAACTGCGAAGTCCTTTCTGTCGATGGCGCCGGTCGCCGTATCGTTTCCGAGGATGACTTCACCTTCGAATACACCAAGATCAACTACGAAGAGGGATACCATGAGGGCTACTGCATCTATGGCCAGGCCACAGCAGACAAGTACCCGATCATGACCCGTCTCGGTCTCACCACGCAGACTCACAACGGTGATCCGTTTGGATACAAGGAAGACAGCATCGAGGCACTGGCTGCCGACGTCGGCTTTGATCCCGAAGTGCTGAAGGCAACAGTGGACCGCTATAATGAGCTCTGCGCCAAGGGCGTGGACGAGGACTTTGGCAAGGAGCCGCAGTATCTGGTTCCGATCGAGGGTCCGTATTACCTGCTCCGTATGCCGATGATCTGCACAGATGGTTACAATGGCGCCCGCATCAACGAAAATGCTCAGGTCATTGATACCAATGGACAGCCGATCCCTGGCCTTTATGCTGCCGGTGCGGTTGCCTGCGCACAGGTCACCAACATCAACTACTTTGGCTGCGGCACGATGCTCCTCAACTGCGGTGTCTACGGACGCGCGGCTGCGGACCACATCGTAAGCACCATGGAAAAGTAAAACTGAATTGAGCAGACGTTGTCATGTCCCTGCCCGGATCCCATGATCCGGGCAGGGATCAAAGCGGACAGATGACGTCTGCTTTTCCCATTTTGCCCGCCATTTGGCACCAGAATTCCGGGCAGGCATCTGCCACAGGTTTCCTGCAAAGGAGTCATGCCAACTTGCAAGCCATGGTTCTCTCAGGAAGCAGGCACTCAGCAAATTGGCCTCGAAAATCAGCAACCCCTGATTTACCTGCATAGGAGTTTGTCAGGTGACGAGCACTGACAAAAGTCATTACGCCAAAAGACCAGGTTGCTCGTCATAGGAGAATTGAGGATGAAAGAAAAGAATGCGTACGTCTACTCCTCCACCGAGCTCTCCCGGTATTACGGGATTTCAGTCAAGGGGATGGAGTTTTATGAGCAGAAGAATCTGCTCCACCCGGAGCGAATCGGTCCGGGAAAAATCCGACGTTACCATCTGCTTGACTGCTATCAGCTGGCGGAGGCAAGAATGCTGCGCAACTGTGGCTTCTGTGTGGAAAAGACAGCAGAGCTGCTTGAGAACAATCATCCGGATTATCTTCAGGAAGAGTTTGAGGCTCGAGGGAAAGAGATGGAGGCTGAAATCCGTCAGCAGGAAGCCGTCCTTGAGGGTATCCGCCGGATTCAGGATGGCATCCGGCGAGTTCATGAGGATCCCGGACCCAGCCTCGTAGAGCATGAGGGCTTTTACCGTCTCTTCATTCGTCTCTTTTCCGGTGAACACACAAGCACCTCGGATGAAAGTGAGCAGTTCAGTCTGTGGAACAGCCTGATGCCGATCTCAGAGGCCTCCCTGCTCTACGATATGGAAGAGCTCAAAAGCGAAGCAGCGCAGCTCAACACAGAAGTCGGAATGATCATGAGTGCCGAGAACTTTGATCGCTTCCACCTTGAAAAATCGGATCGCATTTCTTTCATTCCCCCTGGGCTTGCGGTTCACGCAATTGCAGAAGGCCCACAAACAGAGCTGGACCATCCGGGGCGGCTTTCACCCCTTCTCCGCTTTATTGAGGAGCATCATCTTGAAATTACCGGGGATGCATTTTCGCGTCTCATCTTTGTCATGCAAAGCCCAGATGGCCAGCAAATGCGCTATGACGATGTCTGGATTCCGGTCAGCTCAAACACGAAACAGAAGTAACGGCAATCGCGCCCTTCCGGGAAATGTCCCTGGAGTGCCAGATCATCTGTCGCGTTTCACTCCCTGTTTCTGTGCGTCTTTACATGAAGGAAGAGAGCTTGAAAGCATATTTGCAATGCTTTCAGAGCTCTCTTCCTTCATGTCCGGAGCTCCATTTTGCTTCTGGATGCAATAAGTCGAGGTCGCTGCCAATCCAAGATCGTCCTTCTCAGTTGAGCATCCTGGTCTTTTGTCATTGTGCTGTCAAGGTACATCCTCTGACATACTGTTTTTGCTCTGCAAAAATCAGGCCAAATCCTCTGCGGAACCATTTTGATTTGACAATTTGTCAAACACTTGTTTCCAAATGAAACAATCTCATTTGCACCAGCATGGCTCCATTTTCTTGTTTAGCCAATATAAAAATGGTATAATGCTTCCGCTTTATGTCGATGCGATTCGCATCTGCGGGTTTGCCCTGGCAGATTGCTGCCTGTTTCTCATGCCGCTTTCCGTTCACCATATCCCCGTATCCGATCACAAACAGGCATCGCAATGAAACATCTGTTCATCCAAAGGACATTTGTTAAATCTTCCTGCCAGGTGCGCAATTGATTTATCACTGAAGCAGGTACCTGATCAGCCAATCCAAATTTACATGCAAACGAGGCTTGTCCATGAGAAAAATTCAGATTTCAGATCATTTCAGATGTTCGGAAATTCTCCTGTTTGCCCTTCCGAGTATCGGAATGCAGCTGGTTGACAACACCTATCAGGTGGTCGACGGTTACTTCATTTCCAATTATATCGGCAGCTCTGCATTCGCTGCTGAAAACCTGATCTTTCCCCCTCTGGCTGTCGTCGCCGGTGTCGGGATGATGTTCGGAACAGGCGGTGCCGCCCTCATCTCCCACTCGCTGGGCGAGGGTGAGACGGAGAAGGCAAATACGCAGCTGACACGGACGGTTGGGGTCCTTGCCGTTACCGGGATCCTTCTCTCCGTGCTCCTGTTTCTGTTTTTCCCGTGGATCATCCGTCTGGTCGGTGTTCCGGCAGAGGTTGTTCCCATGTGCATGCAATACGGCCGGATTCTGGCCGTATGTATGCCCTTTCTGATTCTGAACGGTGCCTTTCATCCCCTGCTGATCACGGCCAATCAGCCGGGACTCGGGCTGCTGGTCTCGATCATCAATGCAGCGGTCAACATTCTGCTTGACTGGGTTGCTGTCGGCATTCTGCGTCTGGGGCTTACCGGTGCCGCTCTTGCCACAGGGCTTGCCTGGGTCTGCAGTGCCACCATTCCCCTCTTCTATTTCTTTAACAAGCGCCATTCCATGCATTTCCGTTCATTTAAGTGGAACAGCCGGGAGCTGGGTCAAACCTGTTATAACGGCTCCTCTGAAATGGCCAACGTCATTTCCTTTGCGCTGATTGCCATGCTGTTTAACAGTCAGCTGCTTCGCTTTTCCGGAGAAGCCGGCGTTTCCGCCTATGCGGTATGCTCCTACGTAAAGGGCATTTTCACCTCTGTTTTCTTCGGGATCGGAATGAGCATCACCCCTGTCGTAGGCTATCATCTTGGGCAGAAAAACCTAAGTGAGGTCCGCAACGTCTTCAAAAACGGAACACTCATTAACGCTGTTCTGGGCGTTGCCATGATGCTCATCAGCTTCCTGGCCGCCCGCCCAATCGCCCGCTTCTTCGTCGGATATGATATGTCCCTGACCGATCTTTCCGTGGAAGCGCTCCGGTTTATCTCCTTCTCTTATCTGCTTGGCGGAATTACGACATTTGCCTCATCCTTCTTTACCGGACTCGGAGATGGCGGAAAATCCCTTGCCATTGCCACCAGCAAAAGCTTTATCTTTCCCCTGATCTTTGTTTTCCTTCTGCCGCTTCTCTTCGGGCTTAAGGGAATCTGGCTTGTCACCCCTGTTGCAGAGGTCATCACGCTGCTTCTGGCCGTATTCTTCTTTAAGCAGATCCAAAGAAAAGGGATTCTGTAACCACGAGTACCAATCCGGCGATGAGTCCCGGAAAACAACTGCCAGGCTACACACACTAACAGGCTCACGTCGCCGATAGCTGGTTCCCAAAGCTTATCTGCCCCGGCGGACAGACAGAAGGTCGCCCCGGTGACATCCGGCTTTGGAAACGTCCCATTGCCAATACCCCAAGGACTCTCAAAACGCCATTTCCCAGATCCCTTTTATCCTGTGAAAGAAACAAGGACAGGATTTCCTGTCCCATTGCAGCGCCACAATGAATCGCCGCGCGGATCGTGTGTGCACTGTCCTGTCAGGCAAACTGACAGGTCATCCCGGAAAAGCGACAAACCTGAATGGACCTGCAAAGAGACATGCTCATCGCGTAAGCGATGGGCAAATAAAGAAGCAGATACCTGAGCCATTGGCTTGGCAAATCAAGAAAGACAGTTGGACCTGCAAAAAATAGGCCAGCTTGTCAGGAAGCAGGTAACTGACAAGTTGGCAAATCACCAAATACGAATATGCCTGCAAAATGCAAAAGGAGGCACCATGGAAATCACCCATACGTTTGTAAAAGACTTTCTTGCCAATGTTCACGAACATCCGAATAAGGTTGCCGTGATGGATCGTTCCGGCTCGGATACATATGCTCAGCTCAATCATCGTTCCGCACTGCTGGCCTCTGTCCTCTTAAAAAGTCCGCTGGCAAAGGAACAGGAAGGACAGGGGGCCATGCGCATTGCCCTTTTGCTGCCCCGAAGTCGCTCCTATATGACCGTCCTGCTGGCGGTCGTACGGGCGAACTGTGTGGCCGTTCCCATTGACGCTGAGTATCCAAAGGAACGCATTCAGTCCATCATCGACAGTGCCGGCTGCCGTCTTTGCATTACCTCTGAGGAGCTTTCCTCACATGTTGCTGGCACGAATGTGATGATTCTTGAGGATACTCTTGAGGAAAACGAAGGTACAGAGATTGATGAGAACCTGGATCTCTCGGATCCGGACATGGAGGGCCTGATCCTGTTTACCTCCGGGTCTACAGGAAAGCCAAAGGGCGTTGTGCATCGTCAGTCCTTTTTCTCTTTTGGCTACTCCTTTTTCAGTCCCTGGCATACCTTTACAAAGAAGGATATCATCGGCTGCATGGCTGGGTTTACGTTCATTGCCGCAATCTTTGACATGATCCCGCCGCTAATCGCAGGCGGAAGCCTTTATATCGCAGATGAAGAGGAGCGCCGGAACACCGAGCTTCTGTATCAGTCTATGGTCAGGCGCCAGATTACCGGCATGTATCTGCCCCCGCAGCTGGCGCAGGTAATGCTGAAAACCCACGGTGAGCTTCCCCTTCAGTATGTCATGATGGCCGGCGAAAAGGTCAGGGGTGAGTTCCCGGCGGATAAGCTGTTCGTCGAATGCTACGGCTCCACAGAAGCGGGCGGTATCCTGGCCCATGCGGTTTCCGGCCCGGATTCCCCGAATCTTGGAAAGCCCGAGGGAGATGTTACGGCCTGGCTGATTGATGAGGATGGAAATCTCATTAAAACCCCGGGGGAAACCGGCGAGCTCTGCATTGCCAGCCCATGGCTTGCAAACGGCTATCTTGATCTGCCTGAGGAAACGGCCTCGCGCTTTACCCCATGCCCGTTTGAGCCCGGCAGGACCATGGTCCACACCGGGGATATTATGGCCTGGGATGAAAACGGAAACCTGCAGTTCCATGGCCGCAAGGACCGGATGATCAAGCTGCGGGGCTATCGGGTAGAGCTGGGCGAAATTGAAAACGTTCTCTCTCATGCCGCCGGCGTTGATGAGGCTGCCTGTGTATCCGTCAAGGTCGGCGGTGCGGACAAGCTCTGCTGCTATTATACCGGGCAGGAAAAGGCCTCCAACGAGCTCAAGGAATACGCCCGGGATTTCCTGCCGGACTATATGATTCCGGACTATACCCTCTATATGGAAGCGCTTCCAAGAAACGAACGGGGCAAGGTGGATTACAAGGCACTGGGTGCCTTGCAGCCCCCCGTAAATGACGGGGATTACGTCCCGCCGGAAACAGAGACAGAACGGCAGGTCTGTGACGCCTTTGCCAGCGCCCTTGACCTTTCGCAGGTCAGCGTGACCGCGGATTTCTTTGACCTTGGCGGCACCTCTCTCAGCGTCTCTCTCCTGATTGTGGAGCTCGAGAAGAACCTGTCTTTCCAGGATGTGGTTGCCCATCCCACCCCCCGGAGTCTTGCCGCATTCCTCTCAGAAAATCCTCAGGATGCCACGCCCGAAATGAACCGTGCGTTCTATCCGCTGACCAAAACGCAGATGGGCATCTATCTGGAAGGCCTGACGGGTGGCAGCAGTACCACCTATTCAAGCCCCTACCTGATGAAAGCGGATCCCGCTCTGAATGCAGAGCAGCTGATTGAGGCCATTCATACCGTTATCGCCGCTCATCCCTCCATGAAATACGTGATCCGGACCGGATCCGATGGCATGCCGCACATGTTCATGGCCCCCGAAATGGAGGTCGACATCCCGGTCGTCGACGGCACAGAGGAAGGCCGGCTTGACTTTATGCGGGAGTTCTATCCGGTGGTTCCCGTAACGAACCAGCTGCTGTTCCACTTCGCCATTTACCGGACAAGTGTACGCTGCTATGTGGCCATTAAGAGTCATCTGATTTTCCTTGACGGAACGTCGATCAGCCTGATCATCGCGGAGCTCAACCGTGCCCTCTCAGGGCAGCCGCTGCTTCCGGAAACCTATACCATCCAGCAGGTCGCGATGCACGAGGAGCAGCAGATTTTAAACGGTGCTCATGACAAGGCAAAGGAATACTACCGGGATCTGTTCAAAAACATGGAGGATCTCCCTGCCCTTACCGGAGACCGGGAGGGGACCCTGACCCCCGGTGTCAGCGAGAATTTCCGCTATGAGCCCGGGACACTGCGCGCCGAAACCGTGAAGGCCTTCTGTGCTGCCAATCAGATCACGGAGAGCACCTTCTTCCTTGGCGCCATGGCACTGACTCTCGGAAAGTACCTGAACAGCAAGCACGTCTCCTTCTCCACCGTCTACAATGGCCGTGCCCTGGCGGATACCAGGGACACCATTGGCACCCTGATCAAGCGGATTCCGATCTATGCGGATCTTTCCCGGGATATCCCCGTGGATGAATACCTGAAGGGCATCAGCCGTCAGGTATTTACCACCATGAGCAATGACATCTACAGCTTTGATGAGGTCCTCAAAACCTGCCCGGTCAACGAGGACATGGAGTTTATTTACCAGGGCGATCTGTTTACCGATCAGATGGGCACCGCAGCCGGTGAAACCCTGGTGGAGGGCGATAAATGGTTCATGGAGCAGTATCATACCGGCATGGTCACCGGCTGCTTCTCCATCCAGTTCTTCTCCACCGGTGGTCTCTACAACATGACCATGGAGTACCGCAACGAGCGCTTCTCTCCCGACTGGGTAAAAGCCTTTGCGGATCATCTGTTCACCGTTGCCAGCGGTCTCCTCACTGAGGCATCCATTGGCAGCATCTCCATGCTGACCGGAGACGAACGCAAGGCACTGGTCCGGTTCAATGAGACCACAGTCGATCTGCCGTTTATCCCGGTCCACCAGCAGATTCATGCACATGCCATCTCCCATCCGGACAGGATGGCCGTCACCGCCGGCAACAAGGTGCTCACCTTCCGTGAGCTGGATCTGCTTTCAGACCGGCTTTCCATGGAGCTGCAAAACAAGGGCATCCAGCCTGGGACACTGATCGGTGTGCTCTTTGACCGTGAGGTCTGGGCCTATGTGGCCGAGATTGCGATTCTCAAATCCGGCTGTGCCTTTGTCCCCTTTATTCCAGAGTATCCGGATGAGCGCATCTCCTTCTGTATGGATGACGGGTCCATCCCGCTTCTGCTCACCACAGAAGCCCAGCGCGAAAAGCGTGAGGGGCTCCTCACGACAGGCTATACCCTCGTCACTCTGGAGACGCTCTTTGGTGTCCCGTCGCTTGACGACGTCCATGCCGATGCTGTCCAAGCGTCCGCCCCCTCCTTCCCCAGTGTGACTTCTTCTGACCTTGCCTACTGCATCTACACCTCCGGCACCACCGGGCGGCCCAAGGGCGTGATGATTGAGCATGGAAACATCTTCAATTATGTTTCCCGAAATGAAAAATCCCTTGAAATCATGCATTATGCCGAGCCCGGCCGGATCTGTCTGGCCCTGGCCTCCTTCTCCTTTGACGTCTCCGTCGTCGAGGCCTTTGTTCCCCTCTGCAACGGGAACGGCGTGGTCATCGCCACAGAGAACGAAATCCATTCGCCGGCAGATCTGGCCCGCCTGATTCTTACGACAAAAGCCACCGGCATTACCTGTACCCCGACCTATCTTCTCAACCTGCTCCAGGTACCCGAAACCCATGAGGCTCTCCGGCAGCTGACCTTCTTTGACATCGGCGCCGAGGCCTTCCCCGCGCGACTCTACCACAATCTGCGTGAGCTTCGCGAGGACAGCATCATCCTCAACGTCTACGGTCCCACCGAGGCGACCATGGGCTGCTCAGCAGAGTGTCTGACCGGAAGCGACATCGTGACCGTTGGGCCGCCGATTGCAAACACCGTCTTCTTTGTCTCCGACACCTTCGGAAACGAGCTTCCGGCCGGTGTGCGTGGCGAACTCATCATCTGTGGCAAACAGGTGGGCCGCGGATATATCAACCTGCCGGAAAAGACACGGGAATCCTTCTTCACCTGGCGCGGCATGCGGGCTTATCACAGCGGTGATCTGGCTGCCTGGACAGAGGATGGCAAAATCCGCATTTTCGGCCGGATTGACAACCAGATTAAACTCCGTGGCTTCCGGATTGAGCTTGATGAGATCGAAAAGGTCATGGAGAGCTATCCCGGGATTTCCGTCAGCGCCGCTGCCGTCAAGAAGGGCACCGGTTCAGAGTTCCTTGTCGGCTACTATGTTTCCGCCTCCGAAATCGATTCGGATACCCTCAAGGCCTATCTGGCTGAAAAGCTTCCGGAGTACATGGTTCCAACTGCACTCATCCGCCTCGAGAAGATGCCCCGGACCGTCAATGAGAAGATTGACCGCAAGGCCCTTCCGGATCCGGACGTCCGGCTTCTTAAGGCCGAATACGTCCCGCCGGTCACAAATACCCAAAAGGCCATCTGCCTTGCCATGGAAAAAGTCCTTTCCCTCCCCGCAAACACCGTCGGTCTCCTGGATGACTTCTTCAATCTCGGCGGTGATTCTCTCTCCTCCATGATCGTCGTCGTGGAAGCCGGAATTGATGGAATGACCGGTGCAGATGTGTTCCAGCACCGCACGCCGGAGAAAATCGCTGAGGCCCTCGACAAGCGGGCCGAAGGCGGTGAGCTGGATCTTGATAAACTGGAAGCGGAGGCCCGCCTTGTCCCGCATGTTCTGACCTCAGTTCAGTACGAATATCTGGATCAGCAGCTGTTCCGTCCGGACACTACGATTCTGAGTCTCTATCGGTTCCTTCTGCGCTTTAAGCCGGAGATTGATGCCGACAGGCTTTGCAAGGCCGTCAACCAGATGCTCCGGAATCATCCGGCGCTTTCCATGAAGTTCTTCTTTGATGAGAATCTTGAGCTGCGGCAGCAATACGATCCGGACCTGATCCCGGAGGTAAAGGTCCGTGATATCCGTCCCGAAACAGAGGATGCCCTCGGTGACATTCTGGTTCGTCCCTTTGACAAGATTCTGAACAGCTCGCTTTGCAGAGTCCAGCTCTTCCGTGGTCGTAAAGGGTCCTACCTCTATGTGGACATTCACCATATGCTGATCGACGCCTCATCTCTTGACAGCATTTTCATGGACATCATCAACGCCTACTATGACCGTCCGCTCGAGAAGGATTACTATCTCGCCTTCCTTGCAATGGAGGAAAAGAAAATCCTCTCCGGTCAGCTGGAAGAGGACAGGAAGTACCACCTGGAGCGGTACGGGAATCCCGGCAACTGGTGTCTCAATCTCCTCTCAGACGATCCCTCTGTGCCTTACAGAGAAAAGACACTGACAAGGCGTCTGCCCGTTACCGAGGAGCAGATCCATGAGGCGGAAAAGCGCCTTGGCGTGACCCTTTCCGTCATGCAGATTGCCGCTGCGCTCAAGGCCCTGTCCACCGTCACCGGAAAGCAGGATGTCATCCTTCACTGGGATTTCAGCAACCGTATTGAACCGGAAACCGAGCAGTCCGTCGGCATGTATCTCAAGATGCTGACCGTCGGGTGTCACATGGAGGACATCCATTCCATGTCCGAGCTTCTTGCCTCTGTCAAGGAACAGGTTCTCTCCGGCATTGCACACAACACCTACTGTTACATGATTACAGATGTCTTCAATCGCGGTCTTCCATGGCTTGAATCGAGTCTTGAGATGAACATGGGCGGAACAGTGATTGAGGAAATGCGTCCGGAAATTCTCACTCTCGAGGATGTCTACTCTCAGGCGGTCGGGGAATACACCAAGTTCATTCTCCAGCAGAACGAGCATGGCGATGGTGCAACGGATTCTATTCTGAATTATCAGGGCACCGGATGCTCCGACGCCTTGCTCACAGAGTACTTTGACGAAGTCAATCGCATTCTGGAGCATCTTCTTCTGAATGGACCCGAGGAATGATCCGATTCCCTTCTAACGAGCAGCCTTGTCTTTTGGCCTGCTGACTTTGTCAGTACTCGTCAACTGATACACTGTTTGCAGCGCAAACAGGCCATTTTCTCTGACGAGCAGCCTGGTCTTTCGATATAGTGACTTTTGTCAGTGCTCGTTACCTGACAAACTGTTTGATGTGCAAACAGGCCGGCTCACCTGCAGGTATATTTGGTGTTTGAGCTGGCGCTCACCTGCTTTCTGGCAAAGCCCATCGCTTACGCGATGGGCTTTGCTCCTCTTTCCGTTTTTGGGTTTGACACCAGTTTGACACTTTTGTGACATTTTGAAACAACCCATTGACATTTCATTTGAAGGGCTGATATAATGCCTCAGTGCTTAAATAGGAGGACTGCAATCATATCCTGTCTTCTCATGCGATCTGCTTTTC
Organism: Clostridia bacterium; assembly: GCA_017476605.1. Taxonomy (GTDB): domain Bacteria; phylum Bacillota; class Clostridia; order Christensenellales; family Aristaeellaceae; genus Ventricola. The sequence goes on along the minus strand of JAFUZM010000238.1, from coordinate 3,379 downwards.
TCCTGTTGTCGCACAAAAATATAATCGGAGGGGTTTCGGGTTATGAAAAAGAAACTTGGTTTGATGCTGGTAATCGCTCTGCTGATGATTTCAGTATGCGCACTGGCGTCTGCAACAACGTACTATGTGACTGGCAATTCGGTCCGCGTTCGTCTCGGACCAAGCACAGACAGTGAGATCATCGGACACTACAGTCGCGGTGAGCGCGTCGAGGTACAGTGGATCAGCAACGGCTGGGCATGCATCTACTACGGAAGCTATGGAGATGGATATATTTCCTCCAAATACCTTAGCAAGAGCAAGCCGTCTTCCAATCCCAAGCCGAGCAGCTCTACCACCACTACCAGCACTGACATCTACAAGAATTTTGTAACGGTCAACTATCAGGTTATCGTCAATCCGACAAACAACTATGTCAATATGCGCTGGGCACCGACGAAGTCCGCTCAGGTTGTTCGTATCTACTACTATGGTGCTCCGCTGACGGTTATTGCGGAAAACGGCACCTGGTGCCAGGTCAGAGACGAAACGACAGGCACTGTTGGCTTCATGATGAAGAGTCTGCTGCTTCGGATCAACTGATTGTCATCCGTTTTTCCTGACTGCAGAGCCTGATTTTCCAGTCAGATTCAAATCCTGAGATGAGAAAATCGGGAAAGAGATTAAAGCATTTTAAGGAGTAAATTCACATGAAAAAAATTCTGTTTGTGCTGTGCATGATTTTCGCACTCACATGCTGTGCTGCTTTTGCTGAGAATGCTGCAGAGACTGCCGCTGAGCCGGAGAAAGTTGTTCTCTGGGAGCATACAAGCAAGGAAGAAAATGAGGCTGGTGAAGCTATCGACAAGACCATGACTGTCACCCTGTCTCTCGCTGCCCCGTATGATCTTTACGAGATTGAAGCAAACGTTACTGATGGCTATATCGGCAAGATCACCCGTACCGGCCTTGCTCCGGTCGTTGTCACCATCTTCCCCTTTGATATTGATGGCATCACGGATCTCAGCCATGTTCCTGATGAGCAGGTCGAGCTCTATGCCAAGATGATTGGCCAGCAGTTTGAGAACTTCACCTGGGAGAAGTCCGTAAGCGAAGGCAATGACGTTTTTGTTACCGTTGGTGATGAGTACACCAGCAGCACATCTACCGTCTATTCTTCCATGCAGCTCGAGATTCTCCAGTACCGTGAGGACGGCGAAAAGCTGACCGATGCTGACAAGGCATTTGCTGTCGAAGTCTTCAACGCTGTTTGGACCGAAGACTGATCTCTCGCACAATTCACCACCCGCCTGGCGGGTGGTTTTTTATTGTCGGGAGCTCCTGAGACAAGTCAACTCCCTATTCTCTCATACGTAATGAGAACTCATGGAAAGAACCGACTCAGTCCTTGCGACTTGACTGCGATGTCTCCATCCTGTAGAATGCATCATCATCTGAATGATGTTCGACTGTTCTTTTGCGAAGCTTCTCCTTTCCGGGGAACTCCGGAACAAGCCGATCTTCACCAATACGCAATCGAAATGAAATTCGCCACAAAATCTCTCAATCCGTGAGAGAATGATCTGTAATCAAATCTTGGCTTTTACGTTAAGGAGAATAGAAAATGGATGTTATCGCGATTCCTTTTGAACATGACTATAGTGGAAGAATCCTCAGAGAGGATTGTTTGGAAATAGCCAATGAAATTCTTAAGCAATGGAATTTGAAAATGGTCACTGGATTCAGTCCAAGCTATGGTTCTGCAGAGTATTCCGTGCGCAACGTGTTTGAAAAGAAGAATCCGAACCAGAATTATACTGTCACGATCCATTTTTCCATCTGCATTGGCAATTGTCGTAAAATTGTTTATAACTCTTTTGGCGAGTATTGTCCGATGTTCGAGGAAGACGATGAATACGATACCGACTGGCTATATGATCAGAAGGATTATGATGACCTCGAGACAAAATGGGTAACACTCATGGATGCAATCACGCTCCCCGAGGAAGCTTAATTCCTCTCAGCTGGAACTCCAGACCTGCAGCGAGGAATCCCTGTTGCATTCCATTCAGTTGTCCACATGGCAGATGGAAATACCACAGAGTTCATTTCTCCACACAGTTCTCTTACCAGAGACATCATAGGTATAAAAGTCTCCCTTCTCCCTTCTTGTGGTAGCATGGCCACGATGCTTAAACTCATCGCAAACCATTCTAAAATAAGGTTTTTAAGTTTTCATACTTGATAGCACGGACTTTCCGGAACTGCAATGATGGATTTTCTAAAAAGCGCGACAAATAACAAGAGTTCAAAATCAGTTAGTCATTACTATTTAGCCTGTATGAGAAAAAAGTCCTCCTCACCGCCATATAACTAATCGGGTATGGAGATTGGAGAGCGCCCTAAAGTAGCATTCTAATGCTTTTCTGTGTTTTTTCTGTTTTGTTCCTGCATGATTTTCCTTACAGATGCAGTTAAAATTGGCCTATCTTTCTTCTCTACATCCATGAAATCCATGGTTTTCTCAACATCCCAATCATTTTTTCTCATCGTAGACACAATGAGTTTTACTTGGCCTGTTAATTCTCCATAACTTTGAATCGCGCTTCCATAGTTGCACATATCCTGCATTCCCTCCTCAATTTCCTTTGTCATCGGGATATGAAACTCATCTGCCAGAATCTGTTTCCGTTTTTTTACTGTCTCTGTAGTTGACAGCAGTGTACTCAATAAGCGAATGATATCCGCTCGGTTTTCTATCCCGTCATTGTTAAGGTTTATGATGATGCCCCTCATTTTATCATAGTTAAAGTGCTATTTCGTCGTTTTAGGTTTCGGAAGAACTTAACTAAAAAACAATTTCCCCTGAGTAAACGACATAATCCGGCACTTCAGTGAACACCCCCGTCAGAAAGTCAAGGCCGTTTTTCTTGTCGTCAAAGGCAGCATATATCCTGCCTTTTCCAGTGAATGGGCGTGCTCGCTCTACCAGAGCCAAGATATCGGTGCTCATTTAATATTCCTACGACCTATCTTCCTTCACTCTGCAGCTCTCCTATCTCCATTGTCATTAGCCATTCTGGGAACTTATTGGTGATTCGACAATCATCTTAACAGGAGGAGTTTTCATCTGCGAATTGTACGCTATATAGGCGCTCCAATCATTTCTCAGCAAAATCTCTTTTTAGTATTTCGCAAACCGTCTCTACAAAGTCTCCTTCCAATTTTCCGGTTTCAACAAGCTTGGTAAATCGGTCGAATTCATCACGAGTGTTGATCATTGCCGTAGCCGAACAGTAAAGAATATCTCCCCAATCGAGATAATCCGTATCATATTCAGATACTTCAATCATTTCCTCCATGAAATTCATCTTTGTTTCCCATGTGATTTCAGAATGTT
>JAFUZM010000237.1 GCA_017476605.1 Clostridia bacterium | reverse complement strand
CAATTTACTTGTCGGGCTACAGGCCCATAAAATCATCGACTTTCGCCGCCATGGCTATTATACGCCTTGATCCCTTGCTTTACCAGCTCCCCGGTTTCATTTATCGTGGCGCCCAGTTTATGGGCATGGGGATTTACTTGCTATTATACACACTCGTTGTGTATTAGTCAAGTGAAAAATACTTATTTTTTGTGTATTTCTGCAATTTTCGAACATCAGAAATGATAAAATACAAAATTTATATATGAACTGACTCGTTTTCAACTCAAGAACAGCTTGAAAAAATGCTCTGTAATTCAACCCCTATATGGTGGAAAAAGCCTTTGTTTTCTGCTATTCTCAGGCTGTGACGAGGAGGTGGTTTCGATGATGATCGGAGCAAAGCTGGCAGAGGCGAGAAAGAAGGTAAACCTTACCCAGGGACAGCTGGCGGAGAAGCTCGGTGTATCTTTTCAGGCGATCAGTATCTGGGAGCGTGATGAAAGCATGCCGGATACCGGCCATCTGCTGGATTTATCGAAGGCACTTCATGTTTCTCTGGACGAATTACTTGGTGAACCTGTCCACCGGGAGTGGACACAGAGGCCAGTGACATTCAATCCAGAGCACATGTACACCTATGTGAAGGCAAAGGCACAGGCCGAAGGTCTGACTCAGACGCTGGCAGCGCTTCCCCTTATGCGGGAAAAACATGAGGGGCAATTCCGTTCTGACCGGACTATCAAGACACCCTATGCTGTTCATCCTTTGACACTGGCCTGCCACGCGATGGCTATGGGAATTGTGGACGATGATGTTATTGCGACAGTGCTTCTCCACGATGTGGTTGAGGATACAGATACTTTGCCGGAAGAACTCCCTGTCAGCGATCGTGTCAGAGAAGCCGTATGCTTGGTATCCTACAACACCTATTTGAAAAAAGGCGATGATACGGATCCCAAGAAGAAGAATCAGATCAAGCCGATTTATTATGCAAATATCGCGAAAAATCCGCTGGCGTCTCTGGTGAAGTGTATGGACCGATGCAACAATCTGGCCTGCATGGCGGACGGATTTTCAAAAGCAAAGATGGCAACCTATGTGATACAAACGGAGCAGTATGTTCTTCCTCTGCTGGATATTATCAAAGAAGTTCCGGAATACAACAATGCTTCCTGGCTGCTGCGTTATCAGATGATGACGCTGCTTGAAACATTCAAAAGGCTGCTGTAAAGGGAGGGATCGTAGATGACTCGCTATCCATGCCATCTTTATGAAATCCGTGATGGAAAAAAGGCATACGAAGCAATGCAGATGGACTTCGTAAAGGACTACGGCGATGATGTTCGCCTGCCTGGCGGGAAGACGCTCCACGACAATTACACTTGGGATGATGGTGGCAGATGTTTGCTTCGTTGCAGGGAATGCGGCGGTTATTTTCTTTGTCAGTCCTCAGAATACCACGATATGTTCGATGGACCGGATGGGTATTACAAAGACTGGATTCCTGCCGCATCAGCAGAAGATGCAGATTTGTTGAACATTCTCCTGGATGTAATGGAGTTTGAAAACTATCCCTGTCGTCATTTGAGACGAAACAACCACGATTTTTTCTGGACACAGGGTGAAGAACCTATTCCACATGACCTGGAGGCTCTGAGGGAAAAGATTCTGAAGAAATATCCAGTAGAAGGTATCAATGAACTTGTAGATCGAAAATAAAATCGGATGCTCATATAAGAGCGGAAAGGACAGAAAAATGAAGTTGGCAGAAGCGCTGCAGGAAAGAGCTGACTTGAACAGGAACATTTCCAGCCTTCAAGACAGAATAGAGAGAATTGTGCTCGTTCAGGAAGGTGAATGTCCCGTTGAGGATCCGCAGGAGTTGCTCCACGAACTGAATGAATCAATCAGCAGATTGGAGTATTTAATCGCAGCCATCAATCACACGAACGACCAAACCGTTATAAACGGAATGACGCTGACTCAGATGATTGCGCGGAAAGATGCGCTGTCCATAAAACTGGGAGCTTATAAAGACTTTGTACGGGAAGCTGGCAGAAACACAAGCCGTGCCCGGGGAACAGAAATCAAAGTGATCCCAACGGTAAAAGCATCGGAGCTTCAAAAGGAAATTGATTTGATGTCCAAAGAAATCCGCTTGCTAGATAATTCGCTTCAGGAAACGAACTGGACGAGAGAACTCATGGAATGAAACTGATGGTAGCTTTGTCAGGCGCATATCAGGCGGCAACTGCCTAAGTTGTAATGCAATCTGCACTGGCCATTCTTTGGTCGCTATAGGATTGTTATTGAGAACAGTTCACAGGTGCATCGTAATTGTTCATAGCGCATTACCGGATATGGATGATAAAGCGAGGGTGGGCTTGGGGATTCAGAATGCTGAGATGGGAGGTAAGATTACTATGTGGGCTTGTTACATCGGTGAAATAACAAAATCCTATCAGGACAAGTGGGAACCACATACAGTACAGCCTGATCAGAAAGAGCCGGATGTTTATGATGTTATCGCGGACAGATGGCTTCTTTGATTTCTCTCTCGCTTTGGCCAGAGGAGAAATAGACCTGTAAGCGACATTTACACAGAAACTGCGTTCTGGTATACATGCCCGGTAATTGAATAATGCCTATGAAGAGTGCGCGAGAGACAAGCTCGTTGACCGCACGACAACCTGCCGGGAACGGTAAGGTGCCAAAGCTTGATCGATAGGGTTTATACAGCAATCCTGTCGGAACGATGGGATTGTTTTTTTGCTCGCTCTTCAGGCTGGAAACATGGAAGGAGAGCGATTATCATGACGGAAAAGAACAACTTCAGAAAAAACGGACTGCTTCGAGTACGCTTTGAGACCCCGGAGGAACGAACAGAAATTATCCGGATATTGGAAAAGCAGTGCGGAATTTCTGTCAGCGAGAAGCTGAAGCGCATGACTGAGATTGGAAAGTATGATACTCGGACATTCGATATCGATCTGCGAAGAAAATCTTTCATCTACAACATTCAGCCCTTTATCGGCGCGGCGATGTGTTCCAGCGGGGTGCGATTTTATTCCGCATCTGAATTCTTCCGTATCGCGGAGCTTGACTTTAAAAAAGTACCCCGCTTTCTGGTATTCCATGTTCCTCATGATGGTTGGCAATTCCCGGAAGAACTGATGAGCTCTATTTGCGTGCCGGGAGAGACGTTTATGCGATATCATGAAAAAATGCGCGATGCAGAAGTCAATCAGCTGATCCCAGCCTGTTACAGAACACAGACGATGTACTATCGTTTCGGAGTCAGTCGCCTGCTATGCGATGTGGAACGCTTTATCGGGCCGGAAGAGCCGATGGAGCGGTACGGAATGGGCTTCTGCTATGAGAGAGGTTTCGATGGGGTTCAGATCAAGCACGTCACGGACGAGCTCCGGGAGAAAACAATGAAATACTATTGGGAACACCATCGGCGCATTGACTGGATCTGCGGCCAGAATGCCCGAATACTGGTCTTTGATATACATAGCTATTCGGATGAAATTGTGCCCCGGGATTTTCTCAGGATGGATCGGGCCACCCCGGATATCTGCATAGGGGCTGATGATGCGCTTACACCGCCGGCGCTGAAAGAAATCGTGAGAAAACGTTTCGAGGAGGCTGGATATTCTACCTCGATCAATTACCCATACAGCGGGTGCCTGATTCCAAACGCGGTGCTCTCCGGCGCTTCCACCTGCAGCTGTATCTCTGTCATGCTGGAAATCAATAAGCGTATATACTGCAATGCTGCCGGGCAGGCTGTTACGGATAAACTTCTCTCACTGCAGGGAATTGTCCAGAAGATTATCAATGACTGTGTTACCCTGTGATTGCAGATTACGGGAACAGGGATAAACTTGTTCCCAATGCCCCGCAACTTCTGTTCGGCCGTATTTTGATCCTGAGAAATAAAAATCCTGCAGCCGCTTGTGCTGCTGCAGGAGGAGCTTCATTACCAGTCAAAACCGTCATCCGGTGAATCGTCAAGATCGAAATAAGCCTTTTCCCCGCCAAAGATCCGATCCACGGAATAACCGATTTTCGAACCATCAGAATCGTAGTAGCTATGACCGCCAAAGCACCCTTCCGTACTGTACCCGATACGGCTGCCATCATCGCTGTAGAAGTTTTCACCGCCGAACAGCGATTCAGTGGAATAACCTGTATGATGGCCGCTTTCATCATAGAAATTGCGGCCGCCAAAAAGCGCCTCCGTAGAATAACCGATCTGATGACCATTCTCATCGTAGTAATTCATTCCCCCAAACAAACCAGGGGAGCTGTATATCTTCTTCATTCTCGCTCATCCTTTCGTTTATTCTTAAGGAATGCCCGCGGGCAGATCACCTTTTTCCCCGGCACGTGTACAGGATAATCGAAATTGAAGCGGAAATAAAGAACCAGAAGGGCAAATTACAGACAGTTATTTTTCCAGCCAAGCTTATCCGAAGTGCGTATCGACCCCAGGTTCGACGCTTCGTAATCCGGTGAGGCAGAATCCCCGCGGGCTTACGGCCGCGGCCTTTGTTTTTCCGGTGTTTTTTCGGCGGAGCGCGTTGACAGGGTTTCCAGCGCCGCAATAAAATAATTCCGCCCGGAAGGGTCAATATGAGCATAAACGGAGGGATTAGTGTGAAAACATCGTTTGCCAGTCGAGCAGGCCCAGATCCCAAAGAAGGGTATAGAAAACAAGCCTCTACGAGGCAAGATTTTTGAAGGAGGTGCTAGCCTGCGAGCGACAAAGAATCCAGAGAAATCGACCCATCAGT
>JAFUZM010000032.1 GCA_017476605.1 Clostridia bacterium | reverse complement strand
CTGTATCCGCAGGAATGCCTTTTCAGACTTAGATACTCTTCCAAATCTGAGCATCCTTTCATCCAATTTACAATTTTACATTTTCATACGTATAGCAGTAACCCGCATTAATCCTGAAAACATCAATCTGTTTTTCAGTTTTCCCTGTAGCAGGCTGTCTCTCCAACCTCAAACTGTGAAGGGCATCCACAGTTCCGGTCCTCACAGACATCGCCAGAGGATTTTACTTAACCTATCCCCGCTTTTCTTGCATCCTCTTCATCAAGTGCATGATGATGCGCTTCCTTGATGTCGTACAGCCGTTTATCTGCGATATCAATAATGGCTTTGGCTGTTTTCCCTTCGCTAAGGCTTGCAGCACCGATACTCACGCTGATTTTATACGGGACACCGGCTTCTTTTCCCTTTTCATCCAGTGTCCGTCCGATCTCGTGAATCAGCTTTCCGATCTCATCCATGTTGGCTGCTTCCACAAGCAGAACAAATTCATCTCCGCCATAGCGGCAAATGGTTGCTTTCTTATGCTGTTTGAGACACGCAGAGCGCAGAGCTTCCGCAACCCGAACCAATGCCATGTCTCCCTCATTATGTCCATATTTGTCATTGATATGCTTGAAGTAGTCTACATCCATGATCATAAAATAGACATTTTCCGACTTTTCTCGCACACGTCCGTTTACCCAGATGCTCATGGTACGCATAAACTGCTTTCGATTCATCAGCTGTGTCAGCGGATCCACCGAAATCACAACATCAAGAGAATTGACATAGATAATCAGGGTGACAAAAGCAATTGAGATATTCACAAGCGGCGCATCCGGAATAAAGAACTGAATGAGTCCGGCAGCTCCGGGAATCAGCGGGAAAAAGGAATACTTTATATCTTCACGTCCCTCTGGCGTATGCCGGTTCTTTATTCCGTGTGCAATTCCCCGGCGGAACGTTAAATATATGTAGACAAAGCAGAATACATATTGAATGACATACCATTGTCCCCTGCTGAACTGACCGTTTTCATCCACGTAAAACATCTGATGATCAAACAGGTTTGCGATCACATTATAGATCATGAACCAGCAAAGGAGTGAGGCAAATCCACATACCTTTTTATCTCTTGCGATAATGGTTCCCTGCTGCTCTTCATAATAGATAAACCAGGAAAATGCCGTAGCGACACTCATAACAAAGTAAATGGATTTGAACGCCAGCAGCAATGCCGGATGATGCGGCAGTATCCCGTGATGGGACGCAACAAAGCCTGCATCAGAGACAAACATTGCAAGTTCCATCGCAATTGCAAAAATGAAATGCTTATGAGAGTCCATTCCGGAAAAGCTGATTGACTTCACTAAAACGATCGTCGCGATCAGAATGGAAATGATATTCACTTCAAGAATCAGCATTCCCACCATATTCACCATCCGGATGAGCACCCCCTTCACTCAGAATAAAGCAGTTGATTCATAGTAATTATACATTGAAAATCAGAAAAAATACAGAGCATTTTTGATATATTTGACTAGAAATTGTGTTAAGAAGTTGTTATAGACTGCAAACTAATACCTTATTCCCAGATTTTCCGCCGCATGTGTTTTCCCTTCTCACAGTCATTGAAACACAGAAAATAGCGAAAAAAGCGCAGATCCGGGCGCTTTCTGAGAGCATGCATCAGAAAAGCGAGGACTGCGCAAATGGTTTGTATCACTCGATAAACATGGCATCGCCAAATGAGAAGAAACGATATTTGAGATCCACCGCTGCTTTATAGGCTGAGAGCGCAAATTCCCGTCCCATGAACGCCGAAATGAGCATGAGCAGCGTGCTCTCCGGTAAATGGAAATTGGTAATCAGTCCGTCTACCGCCCGGATCTTCGTTCCGGGTGTAATGAAGATCTGTGTAAATCCGCTGCCCGGATGGATCACGCCCTGTTCGTCCGCTACCGTTTCGAGCGTTCTGACACTGGTCGTCCCGACACAGATTACGCGACCTCCGCGCTTTCTGGTGGCATTAATCCGCTCCGCCTGTTCCTCTGTCACCTCATAGTATTCACTGTGCATGTGGTGCTGTTCCACATCCTCTGCCTTGACCGGGCGAAACGTGCCAAGTCCGACATGCAGGAGGACAGGAACCACATCAATGCCCTTTTCTCGAATCCGATCCAGCAGTTCAGGGGTAAAGTGAAGCCCGGCAGTCGGCGCTGCAGCGCTGCCATCCGTCTTTGCATATACCGTCTGATACCTTGTCCTGTCCTTCAGGGATTCATGAATATAGGGTGGCAGTGGCATCTGGCCCAGGCGATCCAGAATATCCTCAAAAACGCCTTCCCAGGAAAAGCGCACCGTCCGGTTTCCCTCCTCGCCTATGGAAAGGATCTCGGCCTCAAGCAGGCCATCGCCAAACGTAAACTTTGCCCCCGGCTTAGCGCGTTTCCCGGGCTTTAGGATGACCTCCCAGTCCGTCAGATTAAGCCGACGTAAAAGCAGGAACTCAATGCTGCCGCCCGTTTCCTTCTTTGTCCCGTAGAGTCTGGCCGGGATGACCTTTGTTTCATTGACGACCAGGGTGTCCCCGGGATTCAGATACTCAATCACATCCCGGAAAATCCGATGCTCCAATGTCTGATCCTTGCGATGGACGACCATCAGGCGCGAACTGTCTCTGGGCTCAGCGGGCGTCTGAGCAATCAGCTCTTCAGGCAAATCATAATAAAAATCCTTTGTCTTCATTGATTCCCCTCTAAATCCTGCATCGTCATCTGCCCCGGTATCTGGTCTGCGTAAGATTTTGGCAATGGCAGCTTCATGTGTTCATACGCTGCTTTGGTACAAATCCTGCCCCGCGGTGTCCGCATCACAAATCCAAGCTGCATGAGATAAGGCTCTACGACATCCTCAATGGTCACCGCATCCTCACCGGTCGTTGCCGCCAGAGTGTCCAGTCCAACCGGCCGCCCTTCAAATTTTACCATCATGGTGGTCAGGATCTCCCGGTCCACGCGGTCAAGGCCAAGGTCATCCACCTGCAATAGGTTAAGGGCATCCTGAGCCAGCTTCAGAGTGATCTTTCCATCGCCCCGTACCTGCGCAAAATCCCGGACCCGGCGAAGCAGACGATTGACGATTCGAGGCGTTCCGCGGCTGCGTCTTGCAATCTCCCGGATTCCGTCCTCATCATACTCAATCTGCAGCACCTTGGCAGAATGCTGGATGATTTTCATCAATTCTTCCGTTGTATACATCTGCAGACGGAACAGAATGCCAAAGCGGTCCCGAAGCGGTGCAGACAGGGAGCCTGCACGCGTAGTTGCCCCGATCAGCGTGAATTTCGGCAAATCCAGGCGAATGCTTCTGGCACTGGGCCCTTTTCCGATCATGATGTCAAGTGCAAAGTCCTCCATCGCAGGATACAGGACCTCCTCCACCGCATGTGACAGGCGATGGATTTCATCAATAAACAGGACATCACCCGCAGAAAGGTTTGTCAGAAGGCTTGCCAGGTCGCCCGCCCGTTCAATGGCCGGTCCACTGGTCACCCGGATATTCTGCCCCATCTCCGCAGCCACAATCGCCGCCAGTGTCGTCTTGCCAAGGCCCGGCGGTCCATACAGCAGAATATGATCCAGGGCATCCTTTCTCTCTCTGGCTGCCTGAATATAGATATTCAGACTGTCCTTTACGATTTGCTGTCCAACATATTCCGTCAGCGTTTTCGGTCGAAGGCTTTTTTCCTGCTCGTCTTCCTCTTCCTTAAACCCGCCGGTAACCAGTCTTTCATCTTCCATAGTCTCTACTCATCTCTCTTCGTTTATCCCATACTGTATCATAGTGAACCGATCTGCCGCAGTGCCAGCATGATCAGCTGATCTGTCGTGCTCGCCTGATCACGTACCAGATTAATCGCTCTCGCTGCCTCCGCAGAGGTGTATCCAAGTGCCTGAAGGGCAAGCTGTGCTTCCTGTTCTGCGCTTCCTTTTACTGCTCCGCCGGGCGCGGCTTTTGCCCCCTGCGGAATATCCACATCCGCCTGCTCCATCTTATCTTTCAGTTCAAGCACGATGCGCTGCGCTGTCTTTTTCCCGATTCCAGGTGCTTTTGAAAGGGCGGTGACATCCCCCGTAACAATGGCAATCGAAAGATCTTTCATTGATAGTGCGGAAAGAATGCCAAGGGCCGTTTTGGCACCGATTCCGTTGACCATGCAAAGGCGTCTGAACATTTCCCGTTCCTGCTTCGTTGCAAAGCCAAACAGTTCCATTGCATCTTCACGAACGTTCAGAACCGTATAGCATTTAAACTTTTCCCCATTCTGCGGCGCCTCCGCCAGCGTCGTATTCGAGCATTGAAGCAGGAAACCGACACCGCCGGCATTAATGACGATTTCGCCATGGCTCTTATCTGCCAATGTGCCCTCAATAAAATCAAACATGACTTTTCTTCCTTTACTTGATTAAAAACTGTTCACGTCCCGCACCGCTGTGTGCATGACAGATGGCACAGGCAACTCCGTCTGCCGCATCATCCGGCCGCGGAATCTCCGGGATGTTGAGCAGCATCTTGACCATCATCTGGACCTGATGCTTATCGGCACCACCATATCCTACGACAGCCTGCTTGATCTGCATCGGTGTATATTCAAACAGCCGGTCCGTATATTCCCTGCAGACCGCCAGCGCAACGCCTCTGGCACCACCAACCTGGATGCCCGTCGTTACATTCTTTGAAAAGAACAACTCCTCAAAGGCAATCTCCTCCGGCTGAAACGTCTTGATCAGGCTGCGCACTCCAAACATGAGACTCTGCAGCCGCGTCGGAAAGGAATCCCGTGGATAGGTTAACAGCGCACCATACTGAATCAGTTTTTCCTTATACCCATTGCTCTCGATTACACCCCAGCCCATGGTCGCAAGGCCCGGATCAATTCCAAGAATTCGCACGCCGTCGTCTCCTTCACTGTTTTCAAAGTGTGAGGTAACCATTTCATTAATTGCAAAATTCGTTTGTTGAGTTTATCTCATTCCCCAAAATATGTCAATCGGCCACTCTGCTTTTCCCGCAAAAACTTGAGCAAAAGTGCTCCTGTTCCGGATTCACAGCTCCAGCTATTCCAGGACTTCCCTGTCCTGAACTTTTGCCTGTTCTCATCCAGGCCACACGATTCAGGAGAGACAAAAAAGAGCCCTCCCACCTGCATAACAAGTGAGAGGGCGCCTAAAATCATGACAAAAATCAGAGGAGTTGGCCTGTTTGCGCAGCAAACAGTCTGTCAGGTGACGAGCACTGACAAAAGTCACTACGTCGAAAGACCAGGTTGCTCATCAGAGAAGAGGCTCTCCGGCTTTCTGCTTCATCAGAGCATTCACCTTCATTGGAAGACCAAACAGATTGATGAATCCAGCCGAATCCTTGTGACTGTACATCTCGCCGGAATCACCGAACGTGGCGATGTCTTCCATATAAAGACTGTACGGAGAGGTTACGCCAGCACCGATGCAGTTGCCTTTGTAGAGTCTCAGCTTAACGCTGCCGGTGACATGCTCCTGCGTGACGTCCACAAATGCAGAGATTGCCTCGCGGAGCGGTGTATACCACTGACCGAAATAGACGAGATCCGCAAATTTAAGCGCAACCTGCTGCTTGTAATGGGCTGTCTCACGATCAATTGTAATTTCCTCAAGATTCTGATGTGCGGCATACAGAAGGGTTCCGCCCGGTGTCTCATATACACCACGGCTCTTCATGCCTACCAGGCGGTTCTCGACCATATCCGAAATGCCAACGCCGTTGCGTGCCGCAATTTCATTGCACTTGGTCAGAAGTTCCACGGCGCCAAGTTTCTCGCCGTTCACCGCAACCGGAACGCCCTTTTCAAAATCAATGGTCACATACTCCGGCTTATCCGGAGCATCCTCGGGATGAACACAGATGAGCGGCAGATCACGTGGCGGTTCATTGGCAGGATCCTCAAGATCACAGCCCTCATGAGAGAGATGCCAGAGATTGCGGTCCATGGAGTATGGACGATCCTTCTTCACCGGTACCGGGATTCCCCTGGCCTCGGCATAATCCACCTCTTCCTCACGGGTCTTGATGTCCCACTCACGCCAGGGCGCGATGATCGGCATATCCGGAGCAAATGCCTTAATCGTCAGCTCAAAGCGAACCTGGTCATTTCCCTTTCCGGTACAGCCATGGCAGATTGCATCACAGTTTTCCTTTTTGGCAATCTCCACCAGACGCTTTCCAATCAGAGGACGCGCAAAGGAGGTACCAAGGAGATACTTGCCCTCATATACCGCACCAGCCTTGAGTGTTGGCCAGATGAAGTCCTCTACAAATTCTTTCTTTAAATCCTCAATGTATAATTTCTCCGCACCGGTCTTTTTGGCCTTCTCATGAAGGGGCTCAAGCTCCTCTCCCTGACCGACATCCGCTGCCACGCAAACGACCTGGCAACCATAGTTCTCTTTCAGCCACGGGATAATAATGGATGTGTCAAGACCACCGGAATATGCGAGTAAAACGCGTTTATACTGTGCAGGTTTCATACCTTTTTCCTCCAAAAAATGTGTTCCGTCAAGTAACGAGACGCATTGTAGCACGCTGATATGAAAAAAGCAATACTCAAAATTGAAATTTTATTCACTATTTGTATATTTTTTCATTTTGTGAATTTTGTACATGCTTGACTTTCCTTCCTGCATCCGTTACACTTTTGATGACAGGGCCCGGTGCATCAGCATTCGCTAAGTTCATGAGCACGGGTTCCCGGGAGATTGCTTCCTTATAATATAGTCCACCAGGAAAGAGGTGTTCACAGTGAAAAAGTTTTTGTGCCTTCTTCTTCTCATGCTCTTTGCCGCTTCATATGCTTTGGCGGAAATTCCGGATATTTTTGTCCTTGAGCCCACGGCCGGACCCCTTGAATCCTCCTCTTATATCATTCCGATGTACAAAGGGCCAACCGTCCAATATGAGGAAATGGACATTTCCCTGGATCCCTCGAAGCCCTACGTCTTTTTCGGGCAGAGCACCAGCTGGATGATGGTCGCCATCGGAACTCCGGACGATTACACAAATGCCGGCTGGATCGAAGGTGCCGCACTTACCCTCCCGCTGGAGCCGGATCTGAGTTTTGCGGATCGGCTGCCCGCAATGGTCGAGGAGACCGCTGACATTACCTTTTCTCCCTATGAGACCGAACCAATCGGACAGCTTGCCGAGGGGACAATGGTCGACATTCTCGCCCGCGACGGTTCCTTCCTTTATATTGAGTGTCCCTTTGGCGATACATATATCCGCTGTTTTATCCGTGAATCCGCCATTGAATAAGAGCCGCCCTGTGCGGCTCTTTTCCTGTATTTCTGCGCCATGATCCAACTTTTTTTGAAATCGGGAAGAGTTTTTCTTTTCATCCCTTTTTTTCTGTGGTATACTCTTGCAGCTGTAAATTTATGTAGTATAGGAAAGGCCACGGCCTTTCGTGACATTTTGCAACCAGAGCGGCCATACCCATTACGCAGAAATGAACCTGTCAGAAGCAGGTGCCTGACAGATTGGCTGCGTAAATCGGCGAATATGATGTGCCTGCAGGAAAGCCATGTCCATCGTGGGCGCGATGGTTTCAGCAGAGGCGGCACTAGACAATTGGCTTTGCAAATCAACAAACACGATGTACCTGCGAAGGAGGATCCATGTCCGAAACAAACAACCAGATACTTGAACAGGAAACCGCCAGACGGCGTACCTTTGCCATCATTTCTCACCCGGACGCCGGTAAAACAACGCTGACCGAAAAGCTGCTTTTATACTCCGGACAAATTCGTTCGGCCGGCTCCGTCAAAGCACGCAAATCCGACCGGCATGCAACCTCGGACTGGATGGAAATTGAGAAGCAGCGCGGCATCTCCGTCACCTCCTCCGCCATGCAGTTTGAATTTGATGGTTACCATATCAATATTCTGGATACACCGGGACATCAGGATTTCTCTGAGGATACCTATCGTGTACTTGTCGCCGCAGACAGCGCCGTGATGCTGATCGACGCTGCAAAGGGCGTCGAGGCACAGACCATCAAGCTGTTTAAGGTCTGCCGTCTTCGGAACATCCCGATTTTCACCTTTGTCAATAAGATGGACCGGGCAGCCAAGGATCCCTTTTCTCTGATGGAGGAAATGGAGCAGGTGCTGGGCATCCGTGCGGTTCCCGTGAACTGGCCGATCGGCACAGATGGTGACTTTAAGGGCGTCTATCACAGAGATACCCGCACGGTTGAGCTTTACGAAAGCGGTGATCACGGAAAAAGCCGGGTGGAAAAGCAGGATGTTCCGATAGATGATCCCAGCCTGCCCGATCTCCTGGGTGACAGACTCTATCACCGGCTTCTGGATGAAATCGAGCTGCTCGATATTGCCGGAGACGAATTCGATCTTGAGAAAGTGCGTGCCGGGGAACTAACCCCGATGTTCTTTGGCTCTGCCATCACGAATTTCGGTGTCGAGCCGTTCCTCTCCCGTTTCCTTGAATACAGCACGCCTCCTGCCCCTCACGAAAGTGATGCCGGCCTCATCGAGCCGGATAATCCGGACTTCACCGGATTCATCTTTAAGATTCAGGCAAACATGAATCCCGCTCATCGGGATCGACTGGCCTTCATGCGCATCTGCTCCGGAACCTTCACAAAGGGCATGACCGTGTGGCACAGCGGAAGTGGCAAACAGATTCAGCTTAAGCAGCCACAGCAGTTCATGGCAGATGAACGCGAGGCTGTCGAAACGGCATATCCCGGCGATATCATTGGCCTGTTTGATCCCGGAATCTTTGCACTGGGGGATACCCTCTGCACCGGAACCCATCTTCGCTATGCAGGCATTCCGCTGTTTGCTCCTGAATACTTTGCCCGGGTTACCAGTGTGGATTCCCTGAAGCGCAAGCAGTTCGTCAAGGGCGTACTGCAGTTGAGTGAAGAGGGCGCCATTCAGACATTCAAGCGTCCCGGAATCGGCTTTGAGGAAATCATCGTCGGCGTCGTCGGTATGCTGCAGTTTGAGGTCCTTGAGCATCGCCTCAGAACCGAATACAATGCGGAAATCCACCGGTATCCGCTGAATTTCCGGTTTGTCCGCTGGATCACACATACGGAGAAGGCACCGGAGGATCTCAAGCTCTCCAGTACCAGCGCGACAGCCAAGGATGCACATGACCGCGATGTACTCCTGTTTGAAAATGAATGGTCCATCCGTTGGGCCCTTGAGAACAACAAAGGCCTTGAGCTGGCCGACACCGCTTCCCGCAGCGGCGACTGATGTTAGAAAGAAGGTATTGATTTGGATACAGCACGCGAAGACATTCGAAATATCGCCATCATCGCACACGTTGACCATGGCAAGACCACACTGGTCAATGAAATGCTCAAGCAGGGCGGTGTATTCCGTGAGCATCAGCAGATTGCAGATCGCGTCATGGACAGCAATGCTCTTGAAAAGGAACGTGGAATCACCATCCTTTCCAAGAATACCTCCGTTTATTATGGAGATGTCAAGATCAATGTCGTTGACACCCCGGGCCACGCCGACTTCGGCGGCGAGGTTGAGCGCGTCCTCAAGATGGTGGATGGCGTCCTCCTCCTGATTGACTCTTTCGAGGGCCCCATGCCTCAGACCCGCTTCGTTCTCCAGCACGCGCTCGCACTGAACCTTCCCGTTATCGTCGTCGTAAACAAGGTCGACCGTCCAGATGCCCGGTGCGATGAGGTGGTCAGCGAGACCATCGACCTCATGATTGATCTGGATGCGGATGAATCCCAGCTGGATACCCCCATTGTTTACGCCAGCGCACGTACCGGAACCGCCACGCTTGACCTGGCAACCCCCGGAACGGACCTGCGTCCTCTGTTTGAAACCATTCTCAAATACATTCCCGCTCCGGTGGGCGATCCGGAGGGTCCCGCACAGATGCTGGTGTCCACCATCGACTACAATGACTTTGTCGGCCGTATCGGCATCGGACGCATCTCCCGCGGCAAGCTCAAGCTGAACACCATGTATACGCGTTCAACCTTTGGCAGCGATGCCGCCCCGGAATCGTTCCGCCTGTCCAGTCTGTTCTCCTTTGACGGTCTCAAACGTGCCCCCATTGAAGAGGCCTCCATGGGTGAAATTGTCGCCATCACGGGTGTTGAGGACATCATGATCGGCGATACGATCTGTGCCACTGATTGCCTTGAGCCTCTTCCCTTCGTCAAGATCACGGAGCCGACGGTTCAGATGACATTCAGTGTCAATGACAGCCCCTTTGCCGGACGCGAGGGCACCTATGTCACCTCCCGCCATCTCCGTGCCCGCCTGATGCGTGAGCTTCAGACCGACGTTTCCCTGCGTGTTGAGGAGACCGAGACACCGGATGCCTTCAGGGTCAGCGGCCGCGGCGAACTTCACCTTTCTGTCCTGATCGAAACCATGCGTCGTCAGGGATATGAGTTCCAGGTCAGCAAGCCGGAAGTGCTCTATCACTACGATGAAAACGGAGCAAAGCTTGAACCCATTGAGCATATGGTATGCGACGTTCCCGCTGCCTATGCCGGTGCCGTCATTGAGAAGATCGGCCGCCGTCGTGGCGTCATGGACAATATGAGCGGTACGGACCGCGTACGTCTTGAGTTCTCCGTTCCCAGCCGCGGGCTGTTTGGCTACCGCAGCGAATTCATGACGGATACTCGCGGTGAAGGCATCATGAGTGCGGTCTTTGATCACTACGAGGCTTATAAGGGTGAAATCCCCCATCGCAATGTCGGTGCTCTCGTGTCCACCGAAACCGGCGAAGCCGTGATGTACGGTCTGTTCTATGCACAGGACCGTGGCACCCTCTTCTGCGGTCCCAATACGCAGGTCTACTGCGGCATGATCGTCGGACAGAATGCCCGTTCCGGTGATATTGACGTCAATGTCTGCAAGCAGAAGCATCTGACCAGTATCAGAAATGCTGCCGGTGCAGAAACCGCCATGAAGCTGACAAGCATGCGCACCCTTACCCTTGAGGAATGCCTCGAATTCATCGATGATGATGAGCTCCTTGAGGTCACTCCGCAGAATCTGCGCATGCGCAAGCGCGTCCTTGAAACAGAGCTTCGCAAAAAGCTGGCCGCCCGTGCACGCGCTGCCGCTAAAGAGTAATCATCATCTGCTCCCCAAAGACCTTTGGGGAGTTTTTCTTTATAAAATCGGACAGGTGGCAGCCTCTCAAAGAGAGGCTGCCACCTGTCCGATTATGCTTCATCTTCGTCTTCCGGGAAGCTCGTGATGATTCTTTTTTCTCTTTTTGCATTCGAATACTGTTCTTTGAAGCTTTTGCGAATTCCAGGGCCAAAGAAAATGTTCCGCATATTCATTAAGCCATCTGTAATCAGCTTGCCCTCAAAGGGAAGAATGGTTGCCTCAACGTATACCGGAAGTCCATGCATCCAGAAGATTTCTTCATAGCTCGATATAATTCCAAGCACCCGATACACTTCGCCTCCATCCATGATGAAAATCGAGCCGGACTGCAAATGGCGCTCTATTATGAAATTGCCATGAACGGCCTTCTTCCAGCTATTCATGATTTGCCGCTGTCTTTCCGGAAGCTCCGGATGCGCACTCAGGCATTCATCAATGACTTCTTTGTTCTCCCAGATCTTCTTTGCAAGCTTCACTGTTTTGCTAACGTCAATCTGCTCATCTGTACTGTAATTAATGTCCGGGTACATTTTCCATTTCAGATTCGCCTGATGCAGCAGCACGCGCCACATTTCATAAAACAGATCCGCATCCTCTTTTACCAGTGTCTGCATATTCACTTCCCATTCCTTTCTTTTGTTTATGCCAGCAGGGGCCCGGTTCAAGTGACCCGGTGCTCATCCTCTCGACAACCGTAATTCATTGTGGGTCATCCGGGAAACTTGTAATGATCGTATTCATCCTTCTGACCCTTGAATACGCTTCTTTGAGTTTTTTGCGGTCAGCTGCGTCGAATTCCACCGTGAAGAACAAGCCATCTGTGACCAGTTTTCCCTCAAAAGGAAGAATGGTGGCATCCACCACAACAGGAAGACGGACCATCCTGAACATTTCATCAAATGTCGAGATAAGCCCCAGTACATTGTAGGCATCGTCATTCTCGTCAATCAAAATGGCGCCGGAATCCTGAAATTTCACGACTGCATAAAGACCATGTTTGGCTTTTTCCCAGCTTGCAATAATCTTCCGTTCCCGTTCAGGAAGATCTGGGGCAGCACGCAGATATTCGTCAATTACCTTTTTGTTTTCCCATATCTTATGTGCCACCTGAACCGTTAGTCCAATATCAATCTGTGGATCTGTGGCAAAGTTGATTCTCGGGAATAGTTTCCATTTTCGATTTGCATACTGAAGCAGTGGTCGCCACATTTTGTAATACAGATCCGCATCTTCGTTTGTAAGCTTTTTCATGTGTGCTCCTTATCTTTTTTGTTTAAATGTCTTTTTTGTCACCTTTATCATCTACAGTCCGAGTCCCCGGCTAAGCGTGACGATAAAGTCCTGAACATTGGTCACAATGCCCTTTGCTGACAGGCTTCCGCGATCACTCAGTTTGTTTGCGGTAAACTCCGAAATGTCCACGCAGTAAAAATATACCTCACGAATCGTTCCATCCGGCAGCACGCGGTACGACGGAGTCATATTTCCCACCGCTATGGAATGAAGGGTAGTTGCAAGGCAGAGCACCGTTGTCGCTCCACGGACAACATCCCGCATCCGATCCTGTGCTTCGTAGACATTGGGGATCACCTCGGGCAAGGGACCGTCATCCCGGATGGAGCCTGCCAGAACATAGGGGATTCCATATGTCTCGCAGCTTGCGATGATTCCATCCTCAACGTGCTCATTTTTGAGAAAGGCTCGAATGCTTCCATGGGTCCGCACACGGTTAATCGTATCCAGGTGATTGTAATGCCCGTTGGGCACACTTTCCTGCGTATAGATGTTCTGCCCCAGTGCCGTTTTGAGATATGCTGCCTCAAGATCATGGGTTGCCAGTGCATTTCCCGCCAGAATCGCATCCACATAGCCCGCTGCAATCATCTTTGAAAAGGCTGCCCTGGCGTCGTAATCAAAAGCGAATGCCGGACCAAGAACCCATACAATGGTTCCATGCTCCCGGTCATACCTGAGTATGTTATAGAGCTCATCATAATCCCTTGAAAAGGCCGTTTCCCGGGATCTTCCCTGCCTGAATGCAAACACATCATGCTGTGCCCGGGATTCGCTAAACCCATTCGGGTGCACATAGATGCCCTCGCTTCCGTCCTCACTCCGTCCAAGAACGACCCTTTCGCCTGCCATGAGGGTACGTGGTTCACGCACCTGAACCTTCCCGTTCTGATAGACGGCAACGCAGTCCATCCGGCTGTCCTCTGCCAGAAGCCACTGGCCG
>JAFUZM010000236.1 GCA_017476605.1 Clostridia bacterium | reverse complement strand
GATGGGCGATTATAAGAAATCTCCGATAAATGTGGGCAGCCTGATACGGAAAACGGTCACTGATTTTCTGAATCGTGATCCTGATGATAAGTATGGCTTCATCTTGGATATCCCGGATGACCTTCAGAGTATAACGACCGTTGCCAATGAAGAACTATTCCAGCGAATGCTTGAAAATCTGATCAATAACTCCATTCGGCATAATCCTGACGGATGCGAAATCAGTATCGGGCTTGCTGCTGACAAAGCAAGGGCAAACAGGTGTGTTCTTCAAATTTCTGATAACGGACAGGGTGCCTCAGCAGAGACATTGAAAGCTCTTAACCGCAGATCTATTAACAAGGCTGGAAAACTGAGTGAACATGGAATCGGATTGCGCCTCGTAAAGCAAATTGCAAAATTCCACGCATGGAAGGTGTCGTTTACTAATTATGGACCGCAAGGGTTTAGTACCAGAGTAATATTCAAAACGCAATCCTGAAAGGATTGTGTATTAAGACGACAGTAGATTTAATGTAAACATTACTTGGGAACAAATTCCAGTTTAGAACACAAAACAGGGCTCCCATACTGTTATTATTGGCAGTGGGGAGCCTTGCTTTATTCCTCGATATTGATGGCAACTCCAGGCTTGAACCAGATGGAGTTCGCATTATGTCCGGCTCAGCACATCCTGAAGAGCATCGGGATCAAGAATTCTTACAACACCGGCTGAATGGCGAACAATCCCCTCTTCTTCCAGCTTCTTCAGTTCCCTGTGAAGAGATGGTCTTGATACGTTCATCAACATTGCCCATTTAGAAACCGAGTCCGGAATTCTTACCGTATTCTCTCCTGACTGTCTTGCCTGCATCAGGAGCCAAAATGCCGCCTTTTGTGCTATTCCGTTATAGGACATAAGCTCCAGTCTTTGCTGCAGCATATAGGTGGCTGAGGCCATCTCCATCATCAGGTTTTCCAATATCAGAGCATTCCTCTGCATGAGATTCAGCATATCAGCTCTTCGAAACATCATTACTGTAACCGGCTCCAAAGCCACTACATCGCATGGATAGCGCCGGCTGGTAGAAAAGACGGCAGCAGGACCGATGAGCTCCCCTGCCCCGCGGATTGAGACATTGACCTGGCTTCCGTTTGGAAATGCCTTTTGTGCCTGAGCCCGTCCTTCCAGCACAATACCGATGTGGTCAGCAGACTCCATCATATGGAATATCGTTTCTTCTTTATCATAGCACCGGATCTTGTGGGGCGTGCATTCCAGCGCGTTTCTTAATTCCTGTGCAGAAACTCCCCTGAACAACATGCTTCTTTCCAGAACAGCGTAATCCACTTGTCCGCCCTCCTTTTTCCAGATGGTTCTATTATATACCAAAAATCAGCATATGTATCCCGAGATACAGATTTTTGAGATTATTCTTCGTATAATGATGCCAGAACAACGAAGGAGGCAGGAAAATGATTCGGAAGATCATCCGTATAGACGAAGAGAAATGCAACGGCTGTGGGCTGTGCGCCAGAGCATGCCACGAAGGGGCTATTGATATCGTAGAAGGCAAGGCGAAGCTGGTGCGAGAGAATTTCTGCGATGGTTTTGGCGACTGTCTGCCAAATTGCCCCACGGGAGCAATTACTTTTGAAGAAAGAGAAGCGCCCGCCTACGATGAGGCGGCAGTGAAGAAAGCACAGGAGGCAAAGAAAATGGAAGAGATGAAGCATATGCACCATGAGGGCGGATGCCCCGGCTCCAGAATGATGCAGTTTGAGCAGAAGGAACCGGAAGGCTCACCTGTTCTTGCCGGGAAGCCCATATCAAGACTTGCCCAATGGCCATGCCAGATCAAGCTGGTGCCGACACAGGCTCCGTTCTTTGACGGCGCAAAACTCCTGATCGCAGCAGACTGCACGGCTTACGCATACGCAGGCATGCATGAAGCTTTCATGCGCGGAAAGGTCACAATAATTGGCTGTCCGAAACTGGATGCGGTCGACTACAGCGAAAAGCTGACAGAGATCATTAAAAACAACGATATCAAGAGTGTCACCATCGTCCGCATGGAGGTACCGTGCTGCGGCGGTCTCCAGAGAGCAGCTGAGACTGCGCTTCGAAACAGTGGCAAGTTCATTCCGTGGCAGGTGGTCACGATCTCCCGTGATGGAAACATCTTGGACTGAGAAAGAGGTGGCAATAAAATGAGCTATATGGAATGGAAAGATAAAACAGCGGAATTCAAGACGATTGACGTACGAGGCATCGCCGGTAACTTCCTCGAAGGATTGAAAAAACAGGCAGTTTCGCTTCCCGTCGGCTCCGGGATCGAAGTCCTGCAAAGTTTTGAACCGATTCCTCTGTACGATGTCATGGATATCCTCGGATATGAGCGTCACACAGTAAAAGCCAGTGATACAGAGTATCATGCCTTCTTCTACCGTACTGAGCAGAAAGGCAGTCTGGAAGGGCTGCCGGAACGCCCCGCGGTCATCACAAACTACCCTATGATTGACGAAAAGCTGGGCGAACTGACCGTGGAATTCTGGGATCTCACATGGCGCAGCAAGAATCGCTTTCTCGACTATAACACTAGGCTTCTGCTTTCCCTTTCCAACGCTGTCGGTGCAGGGCGTACCCGGCAGGCGATGCGCGAGCTGCTGAAGGCATACGCCAACGGTCTGGATTCCAGAGCGCTGGATGACGTGTTTGAGCAGTTTGCATGGAATATGGGGATCGGCTTCTTCAGTTCTGAGATCGCACCGTCTCCGCTGTTTCAGGCATACAAGACCATCAAGCAGATGGAAAAGCAGGGCAAGGATCGTTCCGAGATCAACAAAGCACTGAAAGAGAGATTCGCTGATACCAATCATGGCGGAAAAGGCGGCGGTTGCTGATATAAAAGAAAAGGCCGGAGACAGTATCCTCACATATACGGGTACGGCAATGGAAATAAGAAGCTCGAATAGTTGTCTATACGAATTTATCAATCAGGAGGAAGGAAATCATGAACGAAGCAATTAATCCTGGAAAAGTATTTAAGCTTGCAGAACTCATCCCCTATGCGGATGGCAAAATCGTCAATATGGACATTGTCCATAACGACAAAATGAAATTTGTCGTTATGGCATTTGATGAAGGCACAGGGCTTTCCGAGCATGCTGCGCCCGGCGAGGCAATCATCTTCACGCTGGACGGTGAGGGCGTAATCGGCTACGAGGGAAAAGATCATCCCATCAAGGCCGGCGAAAACTTCCATTTTGCCAAAGCGGGGCTGCACTCTGTTAAGGCCACAAAGAAGTTCAAAATGGCGTTGCTTCTGACGCTGGAATAATAGAAGGGAGATAGGATTATGAGAGCGTTTGTAGATCAGGATATGTGCATCGGCTGCGGCCTTTGCGAGGGAACCTGCCCGGAGGTATTCCGGATGAACGATGAAGGCAAGGCGGAAGCTTATGCCGATACCACAGATGAAAGTCGTGACGCTGTTCTGGAAGCGATTGACAGCTGTCCGGCAAGCGCAATACGTGAGGAGGAATAATCATGAGAAAGCATGTAAAGGGCAACGTCAGCTGGGTCGGTTATATCGACTGGGAACTGGAGAGCTTCCACGGAGATGATTACTCCATCATGAACGGCTCCAGCCAGAACGCTTATCTGATTGAGGAAGAGAAGACAGTAATCATTGATACGGTCTGGACACCGCACCGTTTTGATTTCGTTGAGAATCTGAAAAAGGAGATCGATCTGAAGAAGATCGACTTTATCGTGGCCAACCATGGCGAGTGTGATCATTCCGGTTCCCTGACTGCACTGATGGAGGAGATCCCGGATACGCCGATCTACTGCACTGCCAACGCAGTCAAGAGCATCGAGGGACAGTATGGCAAACGTGGCTGGAACTTCCACGTGGTCAAGACTGGCGACAGTGTGGATATCGGCAACGACAAGAAGCTGGTATTCGTAGAAATGCGTATGCTTCATTGGCCCGATTCCATGGCAACATTTATGACCGGCGATAACATTCTCTTCTCCAATGATGCCTTCGGCCAGCATTATGCTGTGGAGGAGCTCTTCAACGACAAGGCAGATCAGTGCCTGCTGTGGAAAGAGGCAATGAAGTATTTTGCCAATATTCTGAATCCCTTTGCACCGATCCTGACGAAAAAGCTGTCTGAGATCACCGGATTCAACCTGACCTTTGATATGATCGCCCCCTCTCACGGTGCCATCTGGCGTGAAAACCCGCTGCAGATCGTAGAGAAATATGCTGCATGGGCAGATGCCTATCAGGAAGACCAGGTCACAATCGCCTACGATACCATGTGGGAAGGAACCACGAAGATCGCCCATAAGATTGCAGAGGAGATCCACCGTCAGAGTCCGAATACCGTGGTCAGGGTTTTCAATATCGCCAAGGCAGACAAGAATGAAGTCATGACGGAAGTCTTCAAGTCCAGAGCAATAGCCGTGGGCTCTCCGACGGTCAGCAACAGTTATCTGTCCAGTGTGGCGGGCTGGCTGGAGTTCCTGAAGCAGCTGAAATTCAAGAATAAGAAAGCAGCTGCTTTTGGCTGCTACGGCTGGAGCGGCGAGAGTGTGAAGCTCCTGCAGGCAAAACTGGCCGAAGCAGGATTCGAAGTCATCGAAGAGAACATCCGCTCCCTGTGGAATCCCGAAGAAGCCGATCTGGCAGGCATTCCTGCACTGGTGACATCGCTCATCGGGAAGCAGGAAGAGGAGACAGATGTCACAGGCAACGAGAGTGAAAAGCCTGCGAAATATCAATGCAATCCTTGCGGATACGTCTATGATCCTGAAAAAGGCGATCCGGACAGTGGCATTGCTCCGGGAACGGCTTTTGAAGATCTGCCAGATGACTGGTGCTGCCCAGTCTGCGGCGTAAGCAAAGATATGTTTGAAAAGATTGCGTAATCAGAGCAAAAAGCTCCCTTTCTGCCGGTAAATCCACCACCGGGAGGAAGGGAGCTTTGTTCTATAGGAAAGCATACCGCATGATGATGTACGCACGCTGAAGAGAACGACCTTCTCCGATCAAATGCCACCTGCCTTTTTGAGGCATGGCTGAGCAGCTGCCTCATCCCCTCGCGCCTTTATGGATGGCCGATCGTATATCTCATGCCGATGTGAAGCCCTGGCAATTTACTTGAATGGCTTACTACCATTCGGCAGCAGACATATTGCGTTTTTTCGATCAGCAGGTATAATAACAGACGGAAGAGGGATGCCATAGAAAGATGAACCCTTCGGAAGCTCTCTTTTCCAACCGAGAAGCAAAGCGGAGCTTACGCAGTCTTTGCTTGTCTCAAAGGGCGACGTCACACCAATAAAGCTGTGCCGCTGAGATGGCAGCAAGTTAATACGTGGCGCTCTTTCATGTCAGTGGAGATAAATTGCTGAAAAAGAGAGAGGATGAACATCAGGTGGAAATCACAAAAATCGTTATCACAGGCGGCCCCTGTGCCGGAAAATCCACGGCAATGAGCTGGATTCAAAACGCCTTTACTCAGATGGGATATACGGTCCTGTTCATTCCCGAGACCGCGACCGAGCTGATCACTGGCGGCGTCGCCCCGTGGACGTGCGGGACGAACGGCGATTTTCAAAAATGTCAGCTTCAATTGCAGCTGAACAAGGAAAAGGTCTTTGAACAGGCAGCAAAAAGCATGAACACCTCCAAGGTTTTAATCGTCTGTGACCGCGGAATGCTGGACAACAAGCCGTACATGGACGACTCTGATTTCACCGAGGTGCTTGAATACCTCGCAACAAGCGAGATTGAGCTTCGGGATAGTTATGATGCGGTGTTCCACCTGGTTACAGCGGCAAAAGGTGCGGAGGAGTATTACACGACAGCCAACAACTCCGCCAGAACCGAAACCGTTGACGAGGCTGCTGCACTGGACGATAAACTGTTATCCGCCTGGACAGGGCATCCTCATCTGCGCGTGATCGACAACTCCACAAACTTCGAAGAAAAAATGAGGCGCCTGATCGCTGAAATTTCCTCCTTTCTCGGAGCGCCTGAGCGTTTCAAGATTGAGCGCAAATTTCTCATCGAGTATCCTGATATCCAATGGCTTGAATCCATTCCGAACTGCCGACGAGTCGAGATCATCCAGACCTATTTGAAATCAGAGAACGATGAAGAAGTGCGCGTGCGTCAGCGCGGATATGACGGGCATTACATTTATTTCCAGACCACAAAGTGCAAGGTCAGCAGCGTGAAGCATGTGGAAATTGAGCGGAGGCTGTCGGAAAAAGAGTATATTCGTCTTCTTATGAACGCCGATACAACCAAGCGCCAGATTCGGAAAGACCGATACTGCCTCACATATGAGAATCAGTATTTCGAGATCGACGTTTATCCCTTCTGGAATGACAGGGCGATTGCTGAAATCGAGCTTAGCGATGAAAGCACTGAAATCCGGTTCCCGAAACAGCTCAGACTGATTAAAGAAGTCACAGAGGACGAATCCTACAAAAGTGCCTCCCTCGCGGCAATGTAGTCCGACTTTGCCACTTTGTTGAATGAAAAAAGTGCCTCAAAGCCTTATAAAACAATGCTTCCACGCTCAAGCATTTTGTTATAACAATGTATGTGCTGTACGCACATAATCCTTCAACTCCCTTCCTTTCCTTCACAACAGCCGCAATTCATCCGTTCTAAACAGGTCAGGCCCCGCTTCATGTGGGGCCTGACCTGTTTTGGCAGGTAGCTGCAAATGGAAAAAAGCTATTCAGGCCAGCCAGGCACACCCAACACAAGGCTGCAACAGACGTTCAAATGATGTTCCTTGAAGGATTTCGATCCTATTCCATCGCATTTCTATTCGTTGCCTCTATTTTGTCAAGTGCCAGTCCAATTAATCGATCCGTCTGATCTGCCATAAATAGCGGGATGTTTAACACATCATCATCCAGTTTCAAATTATCCAGTGAGAATCGAACGCGAAGCTTGATTTGGTCTTGGAATCGTTCCTTGAACTTTTTGAGGCTTTTGCTGTTGATATTTGCTTCAGACTTGACCTCAACGGGAAAAATATCGTTTTCCCGTTGGATCATGAAATCCACTTCATAAGAAGGATTTGTCTGCGACCAGTAACGGGGCGTTACTTCAAACTGCGTGATCAATGTTTGCAGAACAAAGTTTTCTGTGAGTGCACCTTTGAACTCCGTAAAAAGCCGGTTTCCTTCTCCAAAAGCAGTTGGCGAAAGCTGTGACAGTCGGCGAAGAATTCCTACATCCACAAGATAAATTTTGAACGCTGAAAGATCATCATATGCCGACATCGGCAAGCCCGGTGCTGTACTACGATAAATCTTGTGTACCAGGCGTGCATCCACAAGCCACTGCAATGCATCTTCATATTCACGAGCCCGGGCACCTTCCTTGACGACCTTGTACATGAACTTTTTGTTTTCACGTGCAAGCTGAGACGGAGCAGATTTCCAGATCATAGATATCTTTGGAAATTCGCTCACATTTGGATGTTTCGCAAAGTCCCGTTCATAAGCCCCGATGATTCCGGAAAGTGCTTCCTGCATGGCGGAAACATCCCTTGCCTCCGTCCACATCTTCACAGCTTCCGGCATGCCTCCGGTAACATAGTACATTTTCAATTTCTCATAGAGCGGATTGAAAAAGGCATCCGGTAGCGGTTCAATCGTATCAACCTGATTAAGATACTTAGCCAAGTTTGCATCGCCGTTTGCAAGCAAAAACTCCGTGAAAGTCATCGGATCAATCTGCATAAAATTGACTTTACCTACCGGGAAAGAAAATGGTTTTGCAAGAGCGATACCAAGCAGCGAACCGGCGCAGGCGATGTGATACTGCGGCGCATTTTCGCAGAAATATTTCATTGAGTTGATGACCTTTGGACAGTCTTGCACCTCATCAAAGATGATCAGCGTATTTTGGGGCTCAATCTTCTGCCCGCTGGCCATCATCAGGTTTTGCAGAATACGATTAACGTCCTTCGTCGTTTCAAAAAACTGCCTGTATTCCTCGTTTTCTTCAAAATTAAAATAAGCAGTATTCTCGTAATAACGTCTGCCAAATTCTTTGAGGACCCAGGTCTTTCCAACCTGCCGAACGCCTTTCAAGATCAACGGTTTGCGGTAGGGGGAATTCTTCCATTTCATCAGCTTGTTCAAAATCAATCGTTCCACGGGCAAGCTCCTTCACATTATTATGAGAGTATCTGTGTTTTCTATCACGCTTTTATTATACTTATCCTTCAAGCAAAATCAATCGTCTCACAGAAATTTATTGATTTTCGTGGAATAAATCACATTTTTATACAGATTATCGCACGCATAGCTGACTAAAATTGCGGTTAATACACAAAATGAAACAGTATACCTTTCACCCGATCTGCAACTGAGTTGTTTCAGTGAGAGAAATCCACAACTTCCAGGCAAAAAATATCGTGTAGAAAAAAGATGCGACACAATGCGCTTACAGCCATATGTCCGATAAGCATCAATTGGAACTTCACCCATTGACGAGTCACTTTGCCATAGATATGGTTGGAGATGGTCTGGTTTTCATGGAACTTTCTTCCTTTCCACCGAACGTCAAAATATGGTCAGGAATCGTAATAGCATAGTTTGCTCAATGTCGAAAAAGCAAAGAAACCGATATCGTGAAAGATTCAATGGCATCTTTTTCGATTACAGGATAGAAATTTGCCTGGATATATGCTATAGTTTTGATCAT
>JAFUZM010000235.1 GCA_017476605.1 Clostridia bacterium | reverse complement strand
TATGTCAAACCTTCAAGCACAGTCCCGTGTACCGGGTCGGTGGAGATGAATTCGCGGTGCTTCTGCAGGGAAAGGATTATGACTGTCTCGAAGAGCTGGCCGGAAAGATGAAGGACCACAATATAAGAGCCAGAGAAAACGGCGGTATCGTGATCGCCTGCGGCATTGGCAAGTTCAAAAGTGATGCCAGTGTAGCTGCAGTATTCGAGCGCGCAGATGAAAGCATGTACGAGAACAAGAGAGCACTCAAGGCAGGCTAGTTCCGGTGATCGAAAAGCAGAGCGATGCTCTGCTTTTTTTTCGGATCAGATTTTGCCGAGAAGATGATTCCCGTGTGATCCCGAAACCGGACTTTCCTATCCGAGAAATTGGCTTGTTGGCGCAGTAAACCGTTTGTCAGGTAACAGGTACTGATCAAAGCTGCTACGCCGAAAGACCAAGTTGCTCGTCAGAGGCGGATATGATACAATTGCATTGTCAACGCGGGAAACCAGCAAAATGAAATGAAACAAGAGACAGGGCAGAGTAGCGGAGCGATGCCCATCACGTAAGCGATGATTTGGCCACGCAGCAGGGGCCTGAGAAAACTGCCACGCAAATCAACGGATCCTGGTATACATGCAGAGGAGGTTCACATGAGCGAATTTATTACGAAACGAAATGAACTGTTAGCTGAGAAGGTCATCCGGGGCCTTGAATCGAGAAACATGTCCGGTTATTATGCAAAGGATGCAGAGGAAGCGGTGAAGATTGCACTTGGCCTGATCCCGGAGGGCAGCACCGTGACGATGGGCGGTGCAATGAGCGCTCACGAAATCGGGTTGGTCAAGCGGCTTAAAGAAGGAAACTATTCGTTCATTGACCGGGATCAGTTTACGGACAAACGGAAGGCCATGCTTCTTGCATACGATGCGGATGTCTTCCTTTCCAGTTCGAATGCCATTTCCGAGGATGGCGTCCTTGTCAACATTGACGGCAATGCCAATCGGGTATCTGCCATTGCACAGGGCCCCAAAAAGGTCGTCATGATCGTTGGAATGAACAAGGTTTGTGATGATGTGGACGGCGCGATGAAGCGTGCACGGGCAGTAGCTGCTCCGATCAATGCTCAGCGTTTCGGTCTGTCTACTCCCTGTGCCAAAACAGGCTCCTGCATGAACTGCAAATCACCGGACACCATTTG
Organism: Clostridia bacterium; assembly: GCA_017476605.1. Taxonomy (GTDB): domain Bacteria; phylum Bacillota; class Clostridia; order Christensenellales; family Aristaeellaceae; genus Ventricola. The sequence goes on along the minus strand of JAFUZM010000235.1, from coordinate 23,643 downwards.
CTGCCAGTTCCTGATTACCAGATACAGCAAGCACAAGGATCGGATACACGTCATTCTGGTCAATGAAAACCTTGGATTCTGATGGATCGTTTTCCTATACGGGTAACAAAACGAGCGGATCAGGACATAAAAACGCTCCGAAAGCACAGAGTGGCTTTCGGAGCGTTTTGCGTTTCCGGTATCTGAGAATCAGACCTTGAAGTTGACGGAGGTATCACCCTGCTGGTCAATGCCGAACTCGTAATCGTTTCCAGGAAGAATGGCGTTCAGCAGAATGCCGATGATGGCAGCTACGGCAAGGCCGGAAAGGGAGATGGTCACTGAGCCGACGGTAAAGGAGATGGCGCCGGCAGCAGAGAAGGCAATGCCAAGGGCAAGAGACATGATCAGGGCGGCGATGATGACGTTGCGGGACTTAGTGAAGTCGACGTGGTTCTCAACGACGTTGCGGACGCCGACAGCGGAAATCATGCCGTAGAGGATCAGACTGACGCCGCCGATGGTTGCGGTGGGCATGCAGGAGATGAGTGCGGCAAATTTCGGAGAGAAGGAGAAGAGGGCCGCGATTACGGCTGCAATGCGGACAACCAGCGGATCATAGACGCCGGTCAGCGCCAGGACGCCGGTGTTCTCACCATAGGTGGTGTTTGCCGGTGCGCCGAAAAGGGATGCCAGAGAGGTGGCAAGACCGTCACCCATGAGGGAGCGATGCAGGCCGGGATCGGCAATGAAGTTCTCGCCGACGGTGGAAGAGATGGCGCACATATCGCCAATATGCTCAACAACCGTGGCAAGGGAAATCGGGACCATGGCAATCAGTGAGGAGATGAGCAGTGCACCGTTGGCATTGCCAAACAGAGAGAATACCGTCTCCTCAAACTTGATTGGGAAGCCGATCCAGGCAGCTTCCTTGACAGGTGTGAAATCCACCTGTCCGAAAACAGCGGCAACGGCATAGGAGACGACCACACCGAGGAGAATCGGGATGATCTTGAACATGCCCTTTCCCCAGATATTGAAGATGACAACGACGGCAACGGCGAGAATGGCGATGGCCCAGTTGGCCGCGCAGTTGTTCACCGCGCTGGAGGCCAGCGTGATGCCGATGCAGATGATGATCGGTCCTGTGACGACCGGCGGGAAGTAGCGCATGACCTTGGAGGGACCAAAGGAGCGGAACAGAGCCGCAATCAGCAGGTAAATGAGACCGGCGCAGAAAACACCGACGCCTGCATATGGAATCCAGTTAATCGGGGTTCCGAGTTCGGCAGAGCGGGAAGTTACGAGAGACTGTACCGCGGCATATCCACCGAGGAAAGCGAATGAGGAACCCAGAAAGGCCGGAATGCGTTTCTTGGTAATCAAATGGAAAAGAAGTGTACCCAGACCGGCGAAAAGCAGTGTAACGGATACGCTGAGACCGGTGAGGGTGGGAACCAGAACGGTTGCGCCAAACATGGCGAACACATGCTGAAATCCGAGAAGCAACATTTTACTTTTGGACAACTTTTGCTGAGACATAAAATCCTCCTCAATTGTTGCGGCAACCTGCCGGGCGAATGTGTGTAAGTACCCGACGCGATATCATACAGGAAGAGAAAGAAAAATACAAGGGAAAGAGGGATGAAAAATCAAAATATGACAGGTTGAACAAAAAAAGGCCGTTTGAAACGGGGAAAACTATGGACAGATTTGACAATGTGTATAGATGAAGGGGGACACTGGAAAAGGAAAACAGAAAAGGGGACACTTCAAAAGTGACGGATCATGATGCGAAATATTCATTTTTCGGAGCTTTTGCTGACAAAAATGCAATGGAATGGGAAATATTCAAAAAAGTTCTTGCATATTTCAGATGAGGGGTATATAATGCCATCGAAACGGCGCCGCTGATGTGTGGAGCTGCAATTTGTGAGGAGTTGGCCTGTTTGCGCAGCAAGCAGTTTGTCAGGTAACGAGCACTGACAATAGTCACTACGCCGAAAGACCAAGTTGCTCGTTAGAGGAGCCATGCCCATCGCGTACGCGATGGTTTTGTCAGAAAGCAGGTACTTGACATATGGCTTGGCGAATCAACAGACCAAAATGTACCTGCAGAGGAGGACAGAATATGTCATATGTAGATGAAGTCTATGAGCGTGTTGTTGCTCAGAACCCGGCACAGCCGGAATTCCATCAGGCGGTGCGCGAGGTGCTGGATTCCCTTCGCCCTGTCATCGAAAGAAATGAGGAGCGGTATCGCAAGGAAGCGCTGCTTGAGCGCATCACGACACCGGAGCGCGCTATTCTTTTCCGTGTTCCCTGGGTAGATGATAAGGGACAGGTTCAGGTAAACAATGGATACCGTGTTCAGTTCAACAGCGCAATCGGACCTTACAAGGGCGGTCTCCGTCTCCATCCGAGCGTCAATCTTGGCATCATTAAGTTCCTGGGATTTGAGCAGGTCTTTAAGAATTCCCTGACCGGAACCCCAATCGGCGGCGGCAAGGGCGGCAGCGACTTTGACCCCAAGGGCAAGAGTGACCGTGAGGTCATGGCATTCTGCCAGTCCTTTATGACAGAACTGTATCGTCACGTCGGCGCAGATGTCGACGTCCCGGCGGGCGACATCGGAACCGGTGCCCGTGAAATCGGCTATCTCTATGGGCAGTACAAGCGCATTACCGGACTGTATGAAGGCGTCCTGACCGGCAAGGGCCTCACCTATGGCGGCAGCCTGGCCCGTACAGAGGCCACTGGCTATGGCCTGCTTTACATCACTCAGGAAATGCTGAAAGCCAATGGCGTTGAGCTGGCAGGCAAGACCGTTGCCATCTCCGGCGCGGGCAATGTGGCCATCTATGCGGCACAGAAGGCAGAGCAGCTGGGGGCCAAGGTCGTTACCGTTTCCGATTCCACCGGCTGGGTCTATGATCCCGAGGGAATTGACATTGCACTGCTCAAGGAAGTCAAGGAAGTGAAGCGCGCACGTCTTACCGAATACGCTGCAGCGCGGCCAAGCGCACAGTATCATGAGGGACGCGGTGTCTTCACCGTCAAGTGCGATGTTGCTCTGCCCTGCGCAACGCAGAATGAGCTCAGGATTGAGGATGCAAAGGCTCTGGTTGAGAACGGCTGCATTGCTGTCTGCGAGGGTGCCAATATGCCGACAACGCAGGAGGCAACGGAGTATCTCATGAGCCATGGCGTCTATTTTGTCCCGGGCAAGGCAGCCAATGCCGGCGGTGTTGCCACAAGTGCGCTTGAGATGAGTCAGAACTCCATGCGTCTGTCCTGGACCTTTGACGAGGTGGATGCAAAGCTGCATGACATCATGGTCAATATCTTTAAGAACATTGATGCCGCGGCGAAGGAATACGGTGTTCCGGGCAACTATGTTGCAGGCGCCAATATCGCCGGATTCCTCAAGGTTGCAACGGCAATGGAAGCTCAGGGTGTGGTCTGATTCAAGGGAAAAACACAGTGGGGCTGCAGAATGCAGCCCCATTTTGTTGACAAAGCAAAAACAGTTTGTCAACCCCAGATTCTACTTCTTTTCGGAAAAAGTGGAGAATTCCCGCCGCTTTGCCCATTTTTTGCCAAAGTAGTACTTGACAAAGATTTAGCACCGAACTATAATAGCCCTAATCTTACGGCCTTGGTCCGTTTGGAATTTCGGAGGATTACCCATTATGAAGAAAGTACTTGTTCTTGTTCTCGCATGTATGCTCGTTATGGCAACCACCGTTGCCAGTGCAACGACTGTCGGAATTTGTCAGCTGGTTCAGCATGAGGCGCTGGATGCCGCAACCCAGGGATTTAAGGATGCACTGAGTGCAAAGCTCCCGGACGTTGAATTTGATGAGCAGAATGCATCCGGCGATGCTGCCAACTGTGTCACCATCATGAGCACCTTTGTCTCCAACGGTGTTGATCTGATTCTTGCAAACGCGACCGCCCCTGTTCAGGCCGGTGTTGCCGCGACTGCAGACATCCCGATCCTTGGCACCTCTGTTACCGACTATGCAACCGCTCTTGGCGTAAGTGAATTCAACGGCACCAGCGGAATCAACGTTTCCGGCACAACGGACCTGGCCCCTCTGGATGGACAGGCAGCCATGATCAAGGAACTCTTCCCGGATGCCAAGAAGGTTGGCCTTATCTACTGCAGTGCAGAGGCAAACTCCGTATACCAGGTAAAGACCATTGAGGGCTACCTTGAGGAACTGGGACTTGAATATGCTGAGTATTCCTTCACTGATTCCAATGAGGTTGGTGCAGTGGCTCAGAGCGCAGCGGATGGCAGCGATGTCATTTACATCCCCACGGATAACACCTGTGCAGCCTACACCGAGAATATCGCGAACATCGTCATCCCGGCGAAGGTTCCGGTCGTTGCGGGTGAGGAAGGCATCTGCCGTGGCTGCGGTGTTGTTACCCTGACCATCAGCTACTATGACATCGGCTATGCCACCGGCGAAATGGCCTATGAGATCCTGGCCAACGGCGCTGACATCAGCACCATGCCGGTTCAGGCGGCTCCTCAGTTCACCAAGAAGTACAATGCGGTTAACGCTGAGGCACTGGGCATCACCGTGCCTGAGGATTATGTCGCACTTGACTGATGATCCGTTTCGATTGATACAACAGGATAATATCAAGGAAGAGAGTACCCCTCTCTTCCTTGCTTTGGCTTAAATGTATTCTATTTGCTGGAGGAAGCAACGTGGAGATTATAAAGCTCATCAATGCCATGCCGGGTGCGGTCGCACAGGGCCTGATCTGGGGAATCATGGCGATTGGTGTCTATATTACCTACCGAATTTTGGATGTGGCAGATCTGACGGTCGATGGAAGCCTTGGTACCGGCGGTGCGGTGGCGGCAGTGCTTATTACCAGTGGCTGCAACGTTTGGGTTGCGCTTTTTGCCGCATTTCTTGCGGGAATGCTGGCGGGTCTGGCTACCGGTCTGTTTCATACCGGAATGGGCATACCGGCGATTCTTTCCGGTATCCTGACGCAGCTGGGACTCTACTCCATTAACCTCAGGATTCTTGGAAATAAGGCTAATATGGCCATCAGCGTCAACAACTTCAAGCTGATGGTGACGGCCAGAAATGTCCGGCAGGTAAGCATTAGCAATCCGATTTTCACGCTGGTCATCTTCACGATTGTCCTGATTGCGCTGATGTACAGCTTCTTCGGGACAGAATACGGCTGTTCTCTTCGTGCTACGGGTGCCAACCCCGCAATGGCACGCGCACAGGGAATCAATACCGAGCGCAACAAGGTCATCGGCCTCATGCTTTCAAACGGAATCGTGGCGCTTGCAGGTGCTCTCCTTGGACAGTATCAGGGCTTTGCAGATGTCAGCATGGGACGCGGCGCGATTGTCATCGGCCTCGCAGCTGTGATTATCGGTGAGGTCGTGTTCAGCAAAATCTTCCATAACTTCGCACTCAAGCTTCTTGCAGTTTCCATCGGTGCGATTCTCTACTATATGGTCATTCAGGTGGTGCTCTGGATGGGACTCAACACCAATGATCTGAAACTCCTTACAGCGCTGGTGGTCGCGATCTTCCTGGCGATTCCCTTCTGGAAGAATCGCCTGTTTTCTAGGAAAAATGCCAGGAAGGGGGCGTAACGGATGCTGAAGATCACACATATTGCTAAGACGTTTAATCCCGGAACCATCACGGAAAAGGTTGCTCTGGCGGACGTGCATCTCACGCTCAAGGAAGGGGACTTTGTCACGGTCATCGGAGGCAATGGTGCCGGAAAATCCACCATGCTCAATGCGATTGCCGGCGTGTTCCCGATTGATTCTGGCACGATTGAAATCGGCGGACAGGATGTAACCAACCTGCCGGAATACAAGCGTGCACAATATCTGGGTCGTGTCTTTCAGGACCCCATGACGGGAACGGCGGCAACCATGAATATTGAGGAGAACATGGCCCTTGCGATGCGTCGCGGCGAACGCCGCGGCCTTAGATGGGGCATCTCCAACATGGAACGCAGCATGTACAAGGAGCAGCTTCATACCCTGGGCCTTGGCCTCGAGGAACGGATGAGCAGCAAGGTAGGCCTTCTCTCCGGAGGTCAGCGTCAGGCGCTGACACTGCTCATGGCCACCTTACGGACACCGAAACTCCTTCTGCTTGACGAACATACCGCAGCACTGGATCCCAAGACGGCCGCAAAGGTGCTTGAGCTGACGGAAAAGATTGTCAATGAACAGCATCTGACAGCCCTGATGGTCACTCACAATATGCGGGATGCCATCGCGATTGGAAATCGGCTGATCATGATGAATGCTGGTCGTATCGTCGTCGATGTGTCCGGAGACGAGAAGAAATCCATGACACGTGCGGATCTTATGGCACTCTTTGAAAAGGCAGCAGGACAGGAGATCGAAAGCGACCGGATGCTTCTCTCATGAAATCAAAACAAATGCCAGGGCGGTTGAACCTTGGCATTTGTTTTACCTCTAAATGAAGATATGCTGAGACATATCATCGTCCGATTCTGTGAGCTTTTGTGTAAGGAATGACAAAAAGTATGGATGAGGACTGAACTATTTGCGTAAAAAGTGATATAATTGCGAAAACGGACCTCATACTGGAAGACCAGGAGGAAGAGCGATTTCATGTCCAGTTACTTTATATACTATACAGAAGCCAGCGTTGTGTGCGTGATTATTTTCGCGATCATGCTGGGTCGGGATTTGCTGAATGTGGACAGGCAGGAAAAGCAGATCAAATATGATCATGCATTGATTGCCTTTATGCTCTATTTTATCTCAGATGCCTTCTGGGCGGCAGTCATCGCCGGTATTTTACCGAAGAATCATTTCACGGTATTGACGACGAACTTCGCGAATTATGTGCTGATGGCTGCGATTACGTACACATGGCTTCATTATGTGATGGCGGTGGAACAGATCCCCGAACGAGATAATCTACGGAACAGATTTGCCATACGGTTTCCTTTTTATCTTTCAACCATTGCACTGATTGCCACATATCTTCTGAAGCCTTCTGTTCTCCTGGATGAAAATCTCAACCTTCAACCCGCATACAGCGTGTTCCAGATCGCTGTTCCCTGTGTGTATATCGCCACAATCATTCTTTATACCATGCGAAGGACGCTAACGGAGGAGAACCCCATTGAGCGGAGGAAGCATCTGTTCATTGGCTTATTTCCCCTGATGGTGGTGGCAGGCGGCCTTGTCCAGATTCTGATTCTGCCGGAAACGCCGATTTTCTGTTTCTGCTGTGCGATCCTGATGCTGGTTTTCTATATTAATTCCATGGATGCTCTGATTTCGACAGATGCACTGACCGGGCTAAACAATCGTGGGCAGTTGATTCACTACTCCTCTCAGAAAGCTAATTTGCACCGGGATGGCAGGAAGACCTTTGTAATGATGATCGACATCAATGATTTTAAGGAGATCAATGACACCTACGGTCATGCAGAAGGGGACCGGGCACTGATTCTTCTGGCGGATTCACTGAGAAACGTGCTGAAAAAGCACAATACGCCCATGTTTCTTGCCCGATACGGCGGAGATGAGTTCACGCTGATTATGCATCCCGTAGGTGAGGAGGAAGTGGCCCAGCTGGTCACGGAGATCCGGGAGCAGATTGAGATGACCTGCCGGGCAGCCAAAACCCCATATCTTCTGTCGATTGGTGTCGGATACGATGAACTGATGGGTGGAACCGACACCTTCCAGCAATGTATGAAGCGGGCGGATGAAAAGCTGTATATTGATAAAGCCGTCCAGAAAAGATTTAAAAAGCGCCATGCCAGCTAAGATGAGTGGAGGACGGGAATCAGCTTTATCAGGTGCTCACTATCTGCGGGAGAAGCCGAACATCCTGTAATCCCGGAATGATCATGGGGGAAGCAACGACCTTTTCTTTGCTTCTGTTGTTTTCGCAGCTGCTCAAAAGATAACTTTGGAGACTGGAACAGATGCCCAGTCTCCTTTTCATTAAAACGGGGCATCTGCATGGCAGATGCCCCGGGAGAGTTATCGAAGTGTCTTCAGATAGGCCTTATGTTCATCGGAAACGCGGAAGCTCTCAATCGCTTTTTGGATTGCCTTTTTATGCGTCCATGGGTCAAGCCTGCGGCTTTCAATGTATACGATGCTTTCCTTGTATTTCTTTGCCAGTGCAGTGGCAAAATACCACGCGACCATCATTCGGATATAATAATCCTCACCGGTTACGCTTGCGACCCACTCCAGGTATTCTGGTCTGAAATCCTCTCCAAGGAATTCGTTCATGAGCATCCGGATCCCGAATCTGCCTGTGTACACGTGGTTCGAGTGGATCCACTTTTGGATGAGTGGAAGGAGCTTTTCGTGATTCTTCGAAAAGACCTTCGGGCTTGCCTGGTCACATACTGGCCAGCAGTCCACATAGGGCAGGAAGGTTTCTACGGCCTGAACACATTCATCGAAATCACGGATGGACGAGATCAGAAAGAAATGAACAAGGTTTTCCTCGTAACATCTGTGCGGAAGCTCTGAGAGGAACTTTTCCGCTTCCTCTGTTCCTTTGATGTCCTTTGCGATTTTTCGGATTTCAGGCGTTTTTACGCCCAGCATGGTTTCTTTCGAAATATTCGGAACGAGCTAGCTTTGAAAATCCCGATATTCCTCACTGCCGCATACGGCAAGCCGTTCATAGACGGTCATTGGTTTTCATCTCCATATAATCAATTGCCACGGTGGCAGTCTCCATCTATCCTTCCGGATAACATTATTGCTTTGCCAGGGACAATGCCAGAGGACTTGTGTGATTGCATCACGGCCGTACTTCTTCTTCGCTCAGCAGGATGATGTTCCCGTTTTCCTCATTGGTGGAAACGTACCACACCTCTTCTTCTCCGTCTACGTTCACAGCACGAAAGCGGACCGTGGGAAGGATCTCCGGCAGCCAGTCGAAAACGGAGATCACCTCATGAGTATTGAGCGTTTTCCGTGAATACAGCTCTTTGGCTTTTGTGATTCGGAAGGTGTTATCATTCCAGGTCAGCCGTTCCACTTTGAACTTTGTTACGGGAGACTCTACGAAGATCCAGTAGATGTTTTGGGCGTTTCGATTCACCACGACATCCTTCACAACCGTGTGCTGACCATCATAGTCATAGACATCGACCACACGGAAGGAACCGCGGACATTCGTGATTCGGTTTTCAGTTCCTATCCCCGGCGAATGCTCATACGTAAATGTCTCAACCATCGAGAGAAGCCTGTCACGATATCTTTCTTCTCCCGCAGGATACATACAGACAAGAACGTAGTCATAGGTGCCTTCTTCCGGATCGACGATGAACACTTCCTTCATCCTCTTTCCATCCAGTGATCTGTATAGCGCGTATCTGATTTCTGCATCCACTGTCGGCGTGGTTGGAGGTTCATCCACGATCAGACGATTCATGGCTTCCTGATGTCCCTTGTCATCCGGATATTCGCCGGTAGAGAGCCATTTTTCCCAATCCTCTGGACCGGTAAATACAATGGCAAGAGCGACAGTCTCTTCTGCTTCTACATCCAGGATGACATCCATCTCCCAGTCATAATCAATGGCACTGAATCCATGCATGGTGTCATCCGGGTAGCGGATGGAATAGTTGCCATCGGACAGGGTGTCCCATGTCTCTTTGCCATCTGCACTGGCGGTGCTTACGCCCACCAGGAGACAGAGGATTCCTAACAGACAAATGAATAACTTGATTTTCATCGTATGCTTTCCTCCTGTGATCGCGGCAAGTGCTTTCAAGCACTTGCTCTTTGAAATTTCACTGTATGAGTCTTAAAATGCAGAGCATGCAGGCATTAAAATGGCCAGTCTTTTGATAAGCATACCATACTTTTAAGGGCATGAACAGATGCAATCCCCCTGATGCATGTAGCTTTGAATATGCAGTACCCATTCATTCCCTTCGGGCTTCCGCTTTCACAACAGCAGGAACTGAGGGATATTCGCATAATCATATGGCTTTCCCTTATTGAATCCTGATATGCCTGCTTGCAAAGCAATGCCACGCCTTATTCATGGGCTGCTTTTCCCGGGAATCAGTCTCGGGAATGCAGAGCTTTCACATTGCTTTTCTAAGAGAGGGAACTTTTTGACTTCTTCAATCTATGATAGGAACTAAATATTGGGATGGTGACAAATTTGAAGATCTTGAATTTCGGCTCGCTGAATCTGGATTACGTATATGAAGTTTCTCATTTCGTGCAGCCCGGCGAAACACTGAGTGCACTTCACCAAACCGTAAAGCCTGGTGGTAAAGGACTCAACCAGTCTGTTGCGTTGTCCAGGGCAGGTGCAACCGTGTTTCATGCAGGATGTGTAGGAAAAGGTGGAGAAGGGTTAAAGGCGCTGCTCCAGGAAAACCGTATACGTACGGAATTCCTTCGATCTGTGCCTGAACTGCAGGGAAATGCTGTGATTCAAGTAAATCCCCAGGGAGAAAACTGCATCCTTCTGTTTGGTGGTTCCAACAGATGCATCACGAAAGAACAGATAGATGAAATGCTGGACGGTTTTTCTTCAGGGGACTGGCTGCTTCTGCAGAATGAGGTCAATCTGGTGGAATACATGGTGGACAAGGCAGCGGACAAGGGCATGAACATTGTTCTTAACCCGTCACCGTTTGACGAAAAGCTGTCTACGGTGGATTTTGGAAAGCTCCATTGGATTCTTGTGAATGAGATTGAGGCAGAGCAGCTGACCGGATGCAGTGAACCAGAGGAGATCCAGAGAGTAATACATCTTCATTGGCCGCACCTTTCTGTGCTTCTGACCATGGGACAAGCAGGGAGTATCGCCTGGCATGTAACGGAAACGAAAACTGAAATCTGCAGGCAGGCGGCATTCCCGGTTCGAGCGGTGGATACAACCGCGGCGGGAGACACGTTTACCGGGTACTTTATTGGCGGCATCATGAATCGTGAACCGCTTTCGGCATGCATGGAACGTGCATCAAAAGCGGCTGCCATTGCCGTTACCCGTCCCGGTGCAGCGGAATCCATTCCATATAGAACAGAAGTAGATGGGATGAAGAATGCATGATGCTTGTCTATCAAACCAAAGTTCGGGGATATCAGTCTCTAAAATATGAATCAGCGAGCGAGATGAATTCAAATCGGGCAGGCAAATGATTGCCTGCCCGATTTATTCTTATCTTTGCTTAAAGCTCCGCCCAGCGCTTCATAATCTTGCATTCCTCAGCAGCATATCCCGGCCATACATTTTCGCGTAAAGCGCAAAGATGACCAAGTTTTGCGTTGAGGCGAGGGAACAGGTGCTCCCAGTCCATGACACCCTCACCAAGAGGACGATTCTGCCACTTTCCTTCATCATTGAAGAAGCCATCCTTCACGTGAAGGGCACAGACTTTGTCACCAAAGTAGCGGAGACTGCGATCAAGGAGATCCATCTGAATCTCAGGGTCGCAGGTGGTGGGAGTCAGAAGATTTGCTGTGTCTAAAATAACATTGAGATGCGGGTCATTGACATCATTCAGCAGACGAAGTGTCAGTTCAGGCGTGTTGAGCGTGTGGCGTGCAACAGGCTCAATTCCCACAATGGCACCGCATTTTTTGGCAGTTTCAACGGCGCTCTTTGTGAAATCAAGCAGGCGCTGATAAGCTGCCTCACGTTCACTCTCCGGGAAGGTAAACGGGGTTGTTTCCGTTCCTACGCAGCCGGCACCGAGGAGAATGCTGCATTCAAGAAATCTTGAAAAGCGTGCTTTTGCTTTTTCAAGTACAGCAGGATCTGCATCGCTGGCGCTTACATAGCAGCCCATGACGGGCACTTTGAGACCCTCGTCGGCGAAGATTTTTCGAACTTCCTTGAGGCCATCCTCGGTGAGGTAGTTTTCCTCGGATTCAGGAAATGCCTTAATAAATGCCAACTGAGTGGCAGCAAAGCCGTTTTTTGCAATTTCCTTTGCAAGAACGCTGGGCTCCAGTTTTCCAAAGTCGTGACCGCGCATACCGATAATCATATTTATGTTCCTCCTGTGTCAAATGTATGAAAAGATTATACAGGATATGAATGTGAATTGCAATTTTTCTTTATGAAATGCTTGCATATTTTGTGGCTTGCTGTCTGGAAAACCGCAGGATATTGTCTTTCGAATTTTGAACGGAGTATGTTTGAGCTTGAAAACGGGTGAACAAAAGCATGTGATCAATGCATTCATGTAGATCATGCCCACGGTGAAGCGTGGATTGACCCATGAATCAAGGCTGAGTCGCATTCAAAACTCGAATATCTTCGGCAACATTGACGCCCATCTCATGTAGGAGATTGGCATCCTTATCGTTTGATATGGAGATGTGCCATTGTTTATCCAGGCCCTGCACGAATTTGAAGTGACTGGCTCTGATCAGACATTCCTTGATGGACATGTCCTTCACATAAGATGAAGAACTTGCGATGTGCTTAAGCATGGCTGCTTTGATCTGTCCCATCGGGATCAGGAGGAAACAAAGCCCCTGCGAAACATAATAGCCAGAGGTATTGAGAGATGTATCAAGGTTGCAGAATTGGATAGCGTTCTCTACAAAACGGTAATGCGTTTGCATGGTCCACCGCTTTTTATAGTCAGCATATAAATCGGGTGCAGGTGAAGTCTCTTTTGGAAGGTTCGTTCTTAAGATCATGAGGCCAAATTCAGGGCCGATCCTGGAGAGCTCTTCTTCTGTATGCCCCTCATCGTATTTAATGTCATATGAGTAATCCAACTCCAATGTACGATGAATTCCTTCGTCTCTGAACATGATTACACGGTCATTACCATAATGAGAGCGATTTATCGCTGCTTGAGATGGATTTTGTGACGTTTCATCGTCTTTACAACCAGCGGTTGGCTTCTGATTCTGCGTTTTCTTATCAAGAATGGTTTGGTAAAGGTTTTCCAGTTCTTTAACGGTGGACTCTCGGTACTGGATGATGTTTTCCGGTTCCTCTCCGTACTTGTTTATCTTCCAATTGATGAAGGAATTATTGAACGAGATTGAAGAGCGCATTGCTTGGCTGATGATCTCACGATCCGGGACAGATGCCACAAAGTGCGTACCGCCCTTTCGATACAGGCCCATGTCTCTTTCGGAGTAGCTCTGGTTATCAATCAGAAAGATGGTTCTCTTTGGATAGTCATAGATATCCAGTAAATCCTTTACCGTGTCCTGAAACAGCAGGTCTCCATCATAAGGTTCACCTGTCATTGGAACTTCATTGATGGCATCGTACAACTGCACGATGCGTATTGACCCGTCTTCAATCCTCTGAAACTTATTTCTGTAATCATCAAGGTCATTCTGCTTCGGGCAAGTGAGGACTGCATGGTAATTAATGGCGGTCAGCCCGGATGATTCATTAATCAGATCCTGAGATAAAACACTCAATGATCCTTGATGATTTCCCAGCACTTTGAGGTATTTTCTTACCTCATCAGCGTTTATGTTCAAATCAGGCCACTTGTTTGAGAGAATGGATGCATGATAGGCATCCTCCACGTAACCACCGGGGAGATACTCCTGAACAAAGAAGATGACACTTAGCGTGTAGATCATCCGCGCATCATATTCGCTCATGAACTTTCTTAGCCTTCTTAGAACATCCGTGGTACAGGACAACACAACGGCATATTCTCCATAGTTCTTGAGTGGCAGTATGAGTTTGTCGGCATCAACGTGCAGACTATGGGCAGTTTTCTTTACCATCTCCAGTTCCTTGTCGGACAGCAAGGCGGTTTCTGATTTCTGCTCAGTCGCTGTTTTCTTTCGCGTCGAATCATGTTCGTTAAGAAGCTGGCGTCCCCTGGCATTTGGACAAAACTTGCCATCCTTTATTTTGCCGATGATTTTTCCGGATCCTGTCTTGGACCTTTCGTAGACATAGTAGTGCTTACGCGTGCCTGAAGTTTTGGATTCCGTTGTAATGGCCTTGATGACACAGGGAATCTCCCTGGGCTTGAGATCCGATACTTCTTTAGGAACAGTATATGCTCCTGTCTTTAACATGGCCAGCCTCCTCTGAGAGTACATTGGTCTTTCGGCGTAGTAACTTTTGTCAGTGCTTGTCACCTGACAAACTCCTTGACAGGTACATTTGGATTCGTACAGTGGATGAATTCATAATCACAGAAGTGGTTTTGTGTATTTTTCGCTCTTTTTTGCTTTGCAGATAAATCTGATTGCTATGATAACAAGCACGATATCGACAATGGCCAAAGAGAGTGCAACAAACATCAGATTTTCGTTGATGGCTATAAATTCCGCACTTAATGAAAAGTCATAAAGCCCGTGTAGAAACCATGATAATGTGAATCCAAGCATCTTGTAAGACATTTTCCTGGTTTCCATCGCCTTGCCATAGAAATAACCAACGACAAACCCATATCCTGCATGAGGGACACAGATGCCGCGAACCAGAACGACTGGGATGGGCGCCCCAATGGCGTAAGTAACGCTTTCGATCAATCCAAAGCCAATGCCCACGATGGTCATAATTACCGTCAAATCAAGCCATGACCAGGGGTAGTCTGTTTTCTTCAGTACGCCGCGAAAGGATAGATACTTGGCCAGTTCCTCCATAAAGGCAAGCACAATAAAGGTATATACTGCCTGATATAGGAGCGGGTTTATCGTGTGCAGTTTTGTAAGTCTGAGCAGCAGATAACTTATACCGGAAAACAAAATAATGGGAAATACAGTCAGGATGCCACGGATCAAGGCCTTGTCACATGCTTTTGTGTAGGCTGTTTCATTACTCTTTGTACAGTTCCTGAGCCAAAGAAAAAGGGCAAGGCAGGGAATGAAACTTGTAATGCATGCTAAAATAAAAAGAATCATACGGTGCTCCTGTTTCTAGAGCTTTTGCTCAATCTTTTTGATAAGGCCTGTCTTACACAGGTGCTTTCTTCATGGATAAGATTTTGTATTTATGTGCTTAATATTATACTAAAGTATAGCAAATTGGCAATATATATTTAATAATCATCAAACGATTTGGGAAAATCGACAGGCAAGATACTTGGATGTGTGTTATAATGGATCGAAGAACCTGTGAAAACCCATCCTCCAGTGCAAAGGAACGGAATTGGATGGAAATGTTGCTGTTTCATTTGAGTGACGACTAAACGGATCATATTTGACAGGGAGGAGTCTGTGCTTCATGAAGGAATTGCGTTTTAAATTCATCGGTGGAACAGCATTGCTTATTATTCTTTGTGTACTGTTCTATCGTATTCAGTTTGCAGGGAATGCGTCTGTTGCCGTTTCACAAAATCTGACTCAAAGGCACTTGGATGTGTACGATATTGAGCAGGAAATGGAAAGACAAGAGGAACATCAGATTGCTATCGAAAATGAACTGGTTGACAGCAAAATTAGTACGGTTCAATTGTGTGGAGAAGCTCTGAAAGCGATGGAAGGCAATGATGATTTTGACAGCACGAGGCGGAAAATCATCGGCCAAAATCAGGCTGTCATTCATCTTATAGCGGATGAAATCCGCCTGATTCAAAGCATGCCTACCGGCCTTCAGATTGATCCGGCAAAATTTGATGAGGAAAAGGGATGGTTTATGACAAAGGATGATGATGAAAATACATACATCATCTACTATTACAAAATGTCTGAAACTTCTTTTTTTGTAGAATGGGAAGATTTTGAGAAGAGCTTTACATTCAATTATTTTCTGAACGGAAACAAGGCAAACAAACGTGAGATCGAAGAAGCATTGGGCATATACATTCTTCAATTTGCCATGGTGGAGGATGAGAACATGACAAAGTCTCAGCCAATCTATGCATCGGATTTCTTTTCCGATTATAAGACGGCAGCGGACTTTGGCATTACGCAGGAAATGTTTAATGGTGCAACGGAAACATCACTTGATCGGTTTGCGGATTCTGCAGATACAAGAACGCTTGAGGGAGGTCAGAGCCTGACGATCAAAGGCAAACAATACGACTGCTATTTTCGGAAAAAGGAAGATCAAGGAACGATCACGGTCTTTATGATTCCTTCTGATCAGCCAATTGTCAGAGCTGCTGAAAGAACAGGACTGCTTCTGGCAGCGTTTGCCATTGTAGGTTTCTCGTTTTTGACCTGGGTGCTTTCTATCTATTCGCTTGTCATCCGGCACAAATTGAATGAGGAGCAGAAAAAGACGTTCCTGCCTCGTATCATTTTGAGACGTGCAGCGATCTATATCATGCTTGGATTGTTGGTGATTGCGGGGATATCGGTGTTTTTGCAGTGCTTATTTACCAGTTCTAATGTAGGGAGCATCGCTGAAAGAACGTTACGTTCCATTGAAACACATCTGGATTCCAACAGAGCAATGGCGAACGAATATCAACAGGTTCGGATGAAAACCTATGAAGAATTTGCAGGTGCTGTTGGACTATTGGCGGCATCAAATGTAGACCGAATGGATGCAGCGATGCTCGATGATATCTCGGAGACTATCGGTGCGGATTACATTATTATCTTTGATGAGACAGGCACGCAGGTCATGTCCAACACCCAATACAGCAGACTGACCCTTTTTGATGGAGGAGAGGATATAGAGGATTTCAGCCGTCTGCTGAAAGGCGTTTCACCAATTTCAAAAGCTCAAGTGACAGATGCTCAGACGTCACGGACACATGCAATATTCGGGGTTTCGTTGCCTCGTGGTGTGAACGATGGCCGGAATACTCCCTATTGGGCTTTGCTGATGTTTGTCAATCCTGATCGGATTGCGAGTATGTTCTATATGTCCACGGAGGAAATCATGCGATCCGTTGATTCCTCGAATACAATGTGTTTCAGTGTGGATCCTGAATCGGGCCGGATACTCGCATCAAGTGAGCCAGAGTTCAATGGCAAGACCGCAGTCAGTCTGGGACTACCACAAGAGGCACTTTCGGATCATTATATGGGCTTTTTCCGAATGGATGGCACGCGGATGTATGGTATGTCCGATGAAAAGGATGGAATCCTCTATTATTACATCGTGAACCAGCAGCGGATGTATCAGAATGTTCCTCAAAACGCATTTCGGGCTGTATTGTTGTATCTTTGCCTGATGGTTGTCCTGGCTGCATTTCTCCTGTTCGGATACAAAAAAACCTTTGATCGCTATGCGGATAAGGGAGAAGAGCTCCGTGAGGTCAGCAATCTGGTCATGACACCTTCCGGAAAGTTCAAGCTGTCGATTGATCCGTCGTCGAGATGGGCAATTTCCGAATCCGCATACGGAAGCCCGATGCCGATTTACAATGCAATCAGTGTTGCACAGGTCATTTATCTGGCTGCGGTCATTATCATCGCGCTGTACACTCGCTTTGGCAATGTCAGTGCGGATAATTCTGCCATTGCCTATATCATGAGTGACAGGTGGACGAAAGGCTTCAACCTGTTTGCCATCACAAATATACTGATTCTATTTATTGAAGTCTCGGTCGTTACGATCATTGTCAGATTCCTGATACGGACGGCAACACGCTATGTAGGCACAAAAGGTGAAACCATCGGACGGCTGATGATAGATTTTGCAGGCTATCTGAGCTTCATCATATTTGCTTATTATGCTCTGTCGTTCATTGGCATCAACACAAGTGCTCTGGTTGCTTCTCTCGGCATCATTACATTTGCACTATCTTTGGGAGCTCAGGACCTGATCAAGGATATTCTGGCCGGGCTGACAATCGTGCTCGACGGAGAATATCAGGTTGGAGATATTGTTGACATTAACGGCTTTAGAGGCACTGTACTGGAGGTGGGCGTACGAACCACCAAAATTGAAGGCCGAGGTGGCAATATCCTCATTGTGGGGAACCGAGATGTGAAGAATGTTGTCAACCGTACGCGCAAGAATTCCTGGTATGCGCTTGAGGTCAGCATTTCTGAAAATGAGGATCTTGGCAAAGTGGAAGCACTGCTTAAGGAACGTCTTCCCAGGATTGGAGAAGATATACCGGAGATCATCAGTGGTCCTTTCTATAAAGGCGTAGTGAACATGGGAAAGAGTACGCTAAGCCTTTCGATCATCGCAGAGTGTGTAGAGGATGACTATTACCAGGTGCAACGCAAACTCAATGGAGCAGTTGCAGTCCTTTTTGATGAGGCGGGAATCTCGATAAAATGACGATCCGCGGATTTGAAGCTGATAAGAGTAATACTGCCTGTCTTCCATGTTGCCAGGCCAACATGGAAGACTTTTT
Source organism: Clostridia bacterium (assembly GCA_017476605.1). Taxonomy (GTDB): domain Bacteria; phylum Bacillota; class Clostridia; order Christensenellales; family Aristaeellaceae; genus Ventricola. Next base: position 5,409 of record JAFUZM010000235.1, on the reverse strand, counting down.
ATTCCGGAGGAACAGAATGGTTAAAATATAGGAGAAGATTCCTTCTTCGAAAGACATGATTGGCATTGAGAAGAGGATTTCTAAGTGGATATTGAATCGACAGGACAACATGAATTTGAAGAAAGTCTGATGTTTTGCATATACCTATTGATGATTTTCATGTTACGCATTGTCTCATGTGTAACATTATGGATCGGCATTCCGCTTTTGCTGCCACTATGTACCATGCTGAAAAAGAAGATTGAAGGGCAAAAGACCAGTATGTTCGGCTGGGTTATCTTCTATGCAATCGGCTGCGTTATGGCCGCCTCCCCGTGGCTGATTATACTCAAGTCAAGAAATAAATGGAAACCTTATGACCTTTAGGAAAGAAACATCAATTTCCCCAAAACGTTATTTTCCGGCTAATTTGTGACATGAGTATAACACATGGCTGAATAGTTATTAGGGTGAGGTGTCAGCCTACCGGAATAGAAGGAGCAGAATCATGAGAAACGAACGAGTTGACCATCACCGGTTTATGAAAGGTGATAACGGATCAGCGATGGGACGACTATTACTCCACTGTTGCTGGATCAACCATGAGCTAAGGGAACTTGAGAGACTGGAAGACAGATGCTGAGTTTTTCGGAAGAGCATACTGATCATTCCCAATCTATTATACAAAGAGCCGCAGACAAAATTGTCCGCGGCTCTTTGTGTTGATATCCTTCAATTGTGCTTCTCTTAGCCCAGAAAGAGCAGTCATCTGGCTGGTAGATGGCGATGGCCGTTACGTGCCTCCAAGCAGTACATTACAAGACCAGACAGCGTTTGCATCTCATGAAAAAGGGACTTTGAAATCACGGAGATCTGTGTTATAATCTTCTTGGTCAACGGGTGTTATACCAGAACGGTAGGCGGTTGGGTCTCAACTCCCATGTGGGAGCTGACCCTCTCCCCGCGGGAGCGATGTTTGAGGGTTAAAACCTTAAATTCTCACGGGAGGGATGCTTATGAGCGATTTTGAGATCCTCATGGTCATGATCACGGTGCTTGGCATCGTTGTATCGCTGATCATAGCATTGATAAACGCAAAAAAGTAACCGCCACTCGCCAAAGGTTGCGGTTACTTTTTTGTAACAATAAATCTTGAGGCTTAACCGTCTATCGGTGTCCTCGTTGACTTTATTATAGCACGAATTTCGGGATCCGTCAAAAGATATTTTTGACAGCTCTGGATTTGTGCTTTCTTACGATTTCCGATGATGACCATGTGCTCTGTATCATGAGTAAAACTCAATTGGTGAGAAGATGCCTTAAGCAACAGGCCAATCCCAGGGAATTGGCCTGTTGCTGATGAGCGATTATGGTCGTGTTCACGGTGCTTGGCATCGTTGTATCGCTGATCATAGCATTGATAAACGCAAAAAAGTAACCGCCACTGACCAAAAGTTTGCGGTTACTTTTTTGTAACTAAAAAACCTGAGGCTTAACCGTCTATCGGTGTTCCCCGTTGACTTTATTATAGCACGAATCTCGGGATCCGTCAAAAGATATTTTTGACGGCCCTGGGTTTGTGCTTTTTGCATTGGAACGTCCAGTGCATTTTTGAAGAGAAATTGAGTTGGTCTTCAAACGGGTGCACATTTTTTCTGAAGCGCATGGACGGTTACGAGGATACCGGAGCAGGCTTATTGCGTTTCCAGCGGAGATAGTAGTAGGTGAGCTCAATGATGCAGCAGGCACCCCATCCGACCGGATATCCGAATCCGACCCATTTCGGAACGTTGGCAATGTAACGAGTCAGGATGAAGAGATATACCTGACGAATGGCAACGAAGGAGGTCAGCATGATAATCATTGGACCACGTGAATCGCCGCGTCCGCGAAGAGCACCAGCAAGTACGTGATTGATGCAGTTAAACAGCAGAAAGAAAACGTTGGTTTGCAGGAAGAGAACGCCAAAGGCAATGACGGAACTGTCATTTGAAAATAGACGCACAGACGGTTCTGCGAAAACATAGAGGAAGACAGCAATGAAAAAGGTTACGCCTACGGACATGAGAACGGCTGTGCGTGTGCCTCTTGTTGCCCGTTCTTCCTGCCTGGCACCCATGTTCTGACTGACAAAGGTTGTGGCAGCCATGGCCATGCTCTGCATGGGGAGCATGATAAAGGAATCAAGCTTGTTATAGCTGCTCCAGCCAGCCATACAGCTGGAGCCAAAGTAATTAATGTAGGACTGGACGAAAACATTGGAAAATGCGGTGATGACGGACTGAACAGCAGCCGGCAAACCTACGGAGAAGATGTGTTTGAGAGTCGGAGGATCAATATGCATATCCCGTAAGGTAAACCGGTATACATCGTGTGTTCGTATCAGAAGGAACATGGTCAGGAAAGCGGAAACGAACTGGGCAATGATGGTCGCATATGCAGCACCGGCAATGCCCATATGAAAGACGATGACGAACAGCAAATCGAGAATGATGTTGAGGATGCTGGTCAGAATGAGAAACATCAGGGGACGACCGGTATCGCCAACGGCGCGCAGAATGCCACTGCCGATGTTGTAAATGAGAAGACCGGAAATGCCGAAAAAGTAAATGGTAAGATAAGTGGAGGCAGAGGCAAGAACATCATCCGGCGTCGACATGAAGCGAAGCATCGGGCGAACCCCCAGAACCCCGATGATCGTGAAGAGAACACACAAAATAAAGGTCATGGTAAGCGTGGTTTCGATGGCCGTATGAAGTTCTTTGAAGCGTTTTCCACCAAAATGGTAGCCGATAACAACCCCTGCGCCGATGGAAAATCCATTGAAAAAAAAGACCAGCATATTGATGATGACGGTCGTCGAACCAACAGCAGCGAGGGCTTCCTTGCCGACAAAATTTCCAACGACAATGGAGTCCACAGTGTTGTACAGCATCTGAAAGATGTTTCCAAGCATCAGCGGGAGGGAAAAGAAGAGAATCTGCTGAGCAATTGGTCCAACGGTCATATCCCTTGCGGTAGATCGTCCCTTGGCATGAAAAGGCATATGGATTCCTGCTTTCATTATTTTCGAGGAAGGTGAAGAATCTATGATGAGGATCACAGAGTAATGGGAAACTGCATAATCTGCTGCCTGAATGACCTGTTTATAATATCCCCGCAGCAAGATATGGTTGGTCGATTATACCACAGTATGATGGGAAAGAGAAGCACTTCTGTAAAAAGGACATGAGCTCTGTGGCAGACAGGGAGACAGGATTCCCCGTAATAGATCCTCCATTTACTATTGTTCCTTTGGCGAACATGCCCTGTTGATGTTTCCTGGTAAACGCATCTCTATGGATTGTGCTGGCGATGATGCCCTCGGGAGCTCTTGCCTGCAAGGAATGAAAATGCCGAATCCCCTGTATTAGCAAGGCAGTTGGGACTCAGCATTTTTAAATCTGAGCAGAAATCGGATTTTTCCAGTTCAATCACGGTCTTTACCGCCCGGAACCGCCAATAGAACGGCTGGAGGCTGTTCTCCTGATCCTGATGCACCGGTGATGCCTGCCTTGATGGTGGTTAAGTGATCGGTGCCTGCAGCATTACCTGCAGCGTGAACAGCTCGTTTTCGGTGGAGAATTCCATGGTACCGCCATATTTTTTTGCAAGATAGCGGATGCTCTGCAGGCCAAAGCCGTGGTTGTACGGGTCGGCCTTTCGGCTTTTGGGCAGCTCCCAGGAGGGCAACGTTGTGCCCAGATAGGGATTCGTGACCTGAATGCCCACGAACTGGTGATTTTTAGAGATCCGCAAGCTGATCGTCCGCATGTTCGGATCACTCTCGTTCTGGACATACTCGATGGCATTATCAATGGCATTGCCCAGGATGGCGTACAGGTCGGGCAGACGGATGAAGGAGAGGTCAACGTCGTCTACGGAGCACTGGAAGTCGATGCCCTTTTCCTGGCAGAACAGGCCCTTTTCCGCCAGTATCGTATTGAGGGCTTCATTGTCCGTATAGTTGAGGTGCCGATAGAAGTGGATGCTTTCCTGTGCTTCCTGAATGTACTCCGCTCGCTGGCGTTCATCTGCGGTGGCCAGGGCTTTCAGCTGGTGCTTGAGGTCGTGGCATTTCCGGTTGATGATGGCGATGTGTTCCCGGGACAGCTCATAGTAGTGCTCGCTGGATCGGAGCATATTCTCGAGAATGGTGTTCTCTCTCGAGCGCACTACGCCGCGCAGGATGCTGTATAGGATCAGGAGCATGAAGAGGCAGATGATGACGCCGGACAGCCAGGCCAGGGTGTCAAAGGTGGAGATGCGCTTCTCAAAAGCTCCCTGATAGAAAAACAGGCAGATCATCATCACCAGGAAGAATCCGCTCAGCATCAGCAGGTTGTACCGGTTGTCCTCCAGCAGATGGCCGCGACAGCTTCGCAGGGGCTTTTGAAACAGCAGGAAGATCGGCACATATACAAGCATGCACATCAGCAGCGCTCCAAAGATGTACAGAGGCAGTATTCGCCGGAGCACGGGGAAGAGCACCCGGGCGAAAAAGCAGTGATAGGTGCAGTAGATGATATTCTGGGTAAGGAAAGCGGCAATGCCGAAAAAGAGTGCGTCGCTCCAGGTGATGCGAAAGCAGAACTTTCCATAGCCCACCGCCGTGAGAGCAATCAGAGAGTACCAGAATACGATGAGAGAACCCAGCCTCGGGGCTTCCTTGTTTAGAAAGATCGGGAAATACAGCAGAGAAAACAGTGTCAGCAGGAGATAACCACCAACTGCCCGCAGCAGGAAGTGGCCCCGCTTCTCTCCAAAAGGCAGAAGATAGATGAGGGCAGCAGCCAGCAGTTCCATGGGCAGCCGCAGTTCCTCAAAAATAAGTGTAGGCAGCATCAGAATCCTCCCATATACCGGGTGAATGCAGAGACAAACTCTGCCTTGCGTCGGCGACTCAGTGGCAGATGGTCATTGCCCACCAGAATTTCGTTTCCCTCAATGGCCTTAAGGAGCCGAAGATTCACCAGATAGCTTTCGCCGGGGCGGGCAAAATGGTAGGGCAGCAGGATGTCTGCTACCTCGCTGAGCTTCCCCCGGACCCGGATGGTCTGCTCCGTTGTGTGATAGTAGAGATAGTGCAGCTTGGATTCTACATACAGTACGTCGGATACGTTGCAGCGGAACACACCCTCAGCGGTGGACAGGGCAAGCGGTAGATCCGCGTTCCTGGCGATGTACCGCCTGGCCTTCTGCATTTTGAGCCGGAAGTCCGGGTAGCTCAGGGGCTTCAGGAGATAGTCCACTGCTTCCACTGCGTATCCCTCCAGAGCGTATTGGGGCATGTTCGTGACGAACATCAGTGTCACATGGGCGTCCCTCTCCCGGAGCTGCCGGGCGGCCTCAATGCCGCTGAGCCCCGGCATGTCGATGTCCATGACGACC
>JAFUZM010000234.1 GCA_017476605.1 Clostridia bacterium | reverse complement strand
GTAATGAACTTGAGAGGAATGTTAAAAGATAACAATGCCTGACAGGTTCGATGGAGCGCCGTATGCGATGAAAGTCGCACGTACGGTGTGGGCCCAGGGAAAAGGGGGCGATAACTTCAAGCCCTTACCTATGGGTAGCATTATATCATGATCATTAAAAAAGCAAACGAACGGGCTGACAAATCCGGAATCAAATCCTGAAATTGTCAGATAATTATCCTCTATATTGTAATCAGAGGTAAGATTGCCACCCCTGTGTTTTGGAGGTTTGGAAGAGGCACAATTGACAGAGAATTGTTGGAAACCCTACTAAAATCATTCCTTACAGCTTCTTGGATTGTCCAGGAGGTGAACACTTTTTCGTCTTCTGTTCGGAATGCCACTCATTCGAAGCTCCAGCCAGGATCAGCAAGAAGTTCTGTTTTTGAAGCAACTATTGCCGATGAAATAAAGTAGGTGGTATTCTATTTTCGATATATTTTCATTCCTGTTAGCCAAGGGGAAATGTAACCAAAATCGAGTGTTGAGTTTTACTGTTAGCCAATCGTTATTTCCATCTTTTGATAAAGGCTAATTTTCTGATAGCTAAGAAAAACTAATGCTTTTTCCAAATTTAGATATGGACTTTTCTTTGATTTTAGAGTAATCTTAGATTGCAATTAGCCATTGCAAAAATGCCTTATTTTAGGAGGGCTAAAGCCATGTCTGATGATTTAAAAATTACCAATATTTCAATTCGTAACTATAAATCCCTCTATGACATATCCTTTGAACCCGGAAATGTGAATGTTCTAATTGGAGCAAATGGGTCAGGAAAAACAACGGTTTTGGAAGCTATAGGAACATTAAGTGCAGCTATGACTGACAGAGTCAATAGCAATAGTCTGCAACGAAAGGGCATTCGTCTCTCAGCTTCTCAGCTTTACAAATCCAAGTTTTTGGACATCAAAAAAGAGCCTGTGACTGTTGATTTCCAGCTTGGATGGCAAAAAAACGCACACGATTATCAGTATAATGTGCATCTGACTGTGCCTACAGATGATAATTCATGGAAATACCATACAGAAAGTGCGTTAAAGGACGGTAAAACGGTATTCGGCAGAAGCAACCGCAGTAAAAAACAGATGAATAACAAAATCGGTTACTTTACCGTAGCTGAAGCGCTTGCTTATGATGAATTTATTTCTGCAGCCAAATATATCAGCGACTACGCCATATACCAGCCAGATACACTTACCCTCCGCGGCACTGTACCAGATCCGACGCAGGTCTCACCCATCGGTCTGAACGGAGGCCGTCTGGCAGAGGCGATGGATGAACTGATCAAGGTTAGAGATGGAGACCTGATGCTAGGCAGCCTTGACATGAGCGATGTCCTCGAGCTGATCGAATGGGCATCTGATTTTCATGTAGGAAAACCAAAGAAAAACACTTTGAATCCCGGTGTTCCAGCTTCCAGCCGCGTCATCGAATTTCAGGATCGCTATCTGAAAGACACTGCCCTTTTCACAGGCTATGACGCCAGTGAAGGTGCTCTCTATGTTCTGTTTATGCTGTGCATTGCCATGCATCCCGGCACTCCCAAAATGTTCGGGATTGATAGCTTTGATCACGCCATGAATCCCAGGCTTGCAAAGCGAATCACTCAGGTTTTCAGCAAATCGATCCTTGACCATGGAAAAACCGTATTTATGACGACACATAATCCACTTGTTCTTGATGGACTTGATCTTGCCGACGAAAGAGTTCGACTGTTCGTAACAGACAGGGATGAAAATGGGCATATTATTATGAATCGGATTCTGGTATCTGAGGAGCTTATTCGAACCGGGCAGTCGCTTTCCCGCCTATGGATCAACGGTTATCTCGGAGGTGTGCCTGAACTGTTATGAGAAAAGTGATCGGAATTGTTGGCGAAGGCCCGATAGACCAGATGGTTCTAAAAGCAGTAATCAACAAAGAAACCGGCGAAAATAATATTTACCGGAACATTCAACCAGAGCAGAATATGTTGGGCGAATTCGGTAATGGATGGAAAGGCGTCTATCGCTGGTGTGAAACAAATGCAGGCTTGATTCCTTCACTGTTTTCGGCATTGTCACCTGCGCTCGACCTGTTGATTATTCAGATAGATGGAGACGTGGGAAGAAAAGAAAAAGAGGTTCATTGCCACTGTGAAAGCACGATTTGTCCAAACGCAAATAGTACATCTCCCCTGTTGTGTAAGCTTGTTAAAGCCGGGAATTGTCCGGTTCTTCTTCCGTGCAAAGACCATGGCAGCTCCCCGGAAGGATACCGCAGCCATCTGGAAAATCTGCTACGTTCTTTAATCGGGAGTTGTGCTGAAGAAGAAAAGATCTTGATCGTAATCCCTTGTGACAGCACGGATACCTGGATCGTTGCTGCCTATGAAGAGAATATTGATGATATCGAAGCTGTTGTCGATCCATGGGAGCGCATTATCTCAGTCAAGAAAACATATCACGGAGTCCGTATTCCGGGGCACAAGAAGAATACTGCCATTTACAGAATGTTCTTGCCTCAGATCATACAAAATTGGGATCAAGTAACCTTGCATTGTCAATCTGCCAGAAAAATTGAGACAGACATCAGGCGGTGGCTGATGAGCGAATGATTTCTTCGGTAAAGCATATTAACGGCACTGGAAATGCTTGAAGTCAAGCGTTTTCCAGTGCCGTTTTCTGTCTTGCTCGGAGCTGCGTGGATATCCTCTAACACGCGCTTCGACCTGCTCATGATTTTATGCTGCAGGCTCTTCCTCTGCAGCCATCTCCGCCAGGTTCTCCTCGCAGAACAGTGTAATGACATTTTTGATCATTTCTTCATCTGCATCAACCGGGAAACCGGCTGCCAGCCAATAGGCATAGGGGCCCTCGGCATACTGAGTCAGCGCATCAATATCGCTGCCATAGCGGAATTCCAGATGATAGGTGCTTGCCGGCGTATCGGGCATCATGAAGAAGTAGCGGAACTCACCTGCTTCCTCATCCGCCGTCTCATAGAGATAGCCGTTCATCATCCCGCCCAGAGACAGCGGTCCAACGTAGGCATACTTATGGCTGAAAACAGCATTTCCTTCAAGTGTGCCGCTGACGGTTTCCCCATCAAAGGTGATCTGGTCCACCCCATTGATGAACAGGCAGTCAAACTGTGCCCCGTTAGAACCGTCGCCAAAGGCATCCACGGCTTCCTGACCGTAAATCGTCCCGCTGCACGCATCCTTCAGCATCTGCGCCACATCTGCCGCCATGTCCTCACCAACGACCGCGATGCAGGGATCAAGCCAAAGCTGATCATATGCAGGATCCGTGATAATCGGGAACAACGCGGTATAGGTACCCTTCACATCCTCAAGAAGCTGCGCAGCCGCCTGGGCATCCTCTGCCAGCTCTGTCTGTTCCTCACCCTGATCGGCGCTCTCATACATTCTGTCCGTGGTGCCAACGACATCAACAAGGGGCTCGCCGTCCAGCGTCACATTTGCCTCGCAGCTTTCAATTACCGAATTCACCGCACGACCTGCAACAGCACCAGGGGTGATTGCCCCAACAATTTCACCGTTTACAACACAGTTCGTGATCTTATAGGCGGTTTCCTCGCCATAGTAGTACAGTCCGGTTCCCACCAGGCCACCCACATGGGTAGCACCCGGCACATCCATCGCGATGGTCACCGAGCATTTGTCAATGATCCCGGGATATTGCGTCGTGACGGTTCCCTCAGTTTTCTCAACAATATGTCCATTGGAGTGTGTGCCGCTGAAACCGCACAGCTCGCCGATGGCGTGTCCGCCCTGAACCGTTTTGATCTTTACATCTGCCGTACACTCGGTGACGCTGTCCATCATCTCAAGGCAACCGGCGATGCCGCCAAGGCCTACAGGTTCCTTGCCCTCAGCAATGACCGTACCCTGCGCGGTGCATTTGTCAATTACGCCTCCGAAGCTGCCGCCAATGACCAGGCCGCCGCACTCTGCCACGTCTTCCTGAATAATGCGGCCGGAGGAGAAATCATTGTCGCCCAGCACATGAATCGTCGTTCCACTCACAGTGCAGTTTGTCACAGCGCCTGTATTGCCGCCGCAGATGCCACCGGTGCAGTTTACGCCGGAGATCTCGTTGCTGCCTGTCAGGGTAATATCGTGCACAGACCCCATATTGTATCCCACAACGCCGCCAATGGCCATGGAGAAGATGTCAGTGCAGGCGATGGATACATTTTGAACGGTCAGGTTCTTGACCTCACCCACGTTCATGCCGATCACGCCTACTCCGCAAACAGGATAGTCAGAGGAAAAGGTCACATTGGATATGGTGTGTCCCTGGCCGTCAAAGGTACCAAAGAACATGCAGCTGTAATTGCTCATATTTTCAAGATCCATGTGACCAATGGGTTGCCAGGCAAAGCCTGCAAGGTCAATGTCCGCCGTCAGAGCGAAAAACTGTCCAGGATAGCCCTGCGCGCTTCCATCATTGACCTTCGTGGAAAGCGCAAGCAGCTGCTCCGCCGTTGCAATCTGATAGGGATCATTTTCTGTACCGGATCCACCCGCAAAAAGAGCCCCTTCTGCGGATGCAGCGGCGCACAGGACCACCATCAGGCACAGTACCAGGAATGTGGATACCAACTTCTTCATGGAAAATACCTCCCGTTTTTTGTTTGTATGTCATCGCCGAAGCGGGGACAACTATATTAGTCTTATCTAACATATTGGCCATCAAAAAGCCGGTTTCCCGGCCTTAGATTTATTCGCCTTCTCCAAGTAAATCTGCCCATCCCTGCACGAAAAAGCGGCGAAGCTGCCGTACATACTGATGTGCGTCATTCTGAGGCATCTCATGCCGCACAATTTCGAACAGTCCGGAATAGAAGGCATTGGACAGAATATGAATCATCATTGCCGACAGCTTTCCGCTTGTAACGGCATCATTCCCTGTCGTCTCAATGAAACGGTACGTATACTGCGTTTCAATCTCTATGATCTCATGCAGCATGTCCTCGTAGCAGTCAATGTCGCTACAGCGAACCAGAAGGCGGAACACATCCCAGTGCGCATAGATGAAATCAACGAGCTGATCCCAGAGATCCGGGCGATATGTAAACACCTCGCTCTGCTGATCCTCCGCCGGCTTATCAGCAAACTCCTGCTGCCCCACACGAAACCATGCCAGCAGCTCGGATACCGTGTCATCCACCAGTGCATGAAACAAGCCTTCTTTATCGCCAAAGCGAGTATAAATGGACCCCGTAGTGGTATCCGCCTTTGCGGAAATCACCCGAAGAGACGCTTCCTGATAACCCATCTCCATAAATTCGGCACGTGCGCACTCCAGCAGTCGATCCGAGCGCCCCTCTACCCTCTTGGCCATATACTCACCGCCTGTCGTGATTCATAACACCGTTTCATAACGGTATTATTATACTGTGATGCCATTTTTCTGTCAATCCCCTGAAAAAAATAAATGGTAGTGCCTCCGAAAAAGTGGTCCTCCGCCTTGAAAAACGCAATTCTTGCGCTATAATAGTTAGCATCTGCTAACCAATGTTCATTATTTTGCCCGACACATCTCCCTTGGGTGGCTGATGGTCTTACCCTTTATCTATAGGTTAGTAAGCGCTAACATTATCGGAGGCATATTGTGATGGAATCCTATCAAAAGACAAAAAAGCTGATGATCGTCGGCATCGCAGGATGCCTGTTTTATGTGATCGGAGACTTTCTGTTCGCTGCAACAGGAAAGAACCAGACCACAGAGACCATTGGGCTGTTTACCAGGGTCGCATATCTTGACATGTCCACCTGGCGTATGTGGGCCAGTATCCTATGTGGTTTTGTCGGGACGCTCCTTTACTACATGGGGTTTCATCAGATGTACGGACTGCTTGATGTCCATGTCGCCAATCCCAGGAATCGGATCTGGGTCAGGTTGTTCCATGTGGCGTACATTGTGGGAACCGTCGCCTGGGCCTGGGTACACGCCATGTTCATGACTGATGCCCTGATTTTCAAATATGTCTTTGCGGCTTATGGCGAGATCCAGACAGCGGCACATATCGCCAATCTGGTTTTCTACGCCAATGCACCGGGAATGCTCATTGCATACATCCTCTGTGACGGCCTTCTGACCGTTACCATGATCGCAATGGTCTGGAAACGGATCATTCCGCTCAAAAGCACCGGCGCACGAATTGCTGCGACGCTGTGCAATCCCCTCATGCTTCCTGGCATCGTCGGCAATCTCATTGCGCTTCTCCCATGGCCCATCAACCAGCTGGATCACGGCACGGAATCGTTCGGGCATGCACTCGTTCTGATGCTGGGCCTTGTCCTCCTTCGGGAGATGGCAAAAAGCAAAAAGGAGAGAGAGCAGGCATGAAAACCGCAAAACAGATCATGAAAAGCAAACAGCCGGTCAAAGACGAAATGGACAGACAGTTCCAGAACAGTGACGACCTCTGGCAGAAGGCAGAGTCCAGGCTGAGTGAGATTCTGAACCGCTATCCCGACCTTCCAAAGGGCGTTCATATGCACACTGACAACTACATCTTCCCCTCTGCCGCAATTTACCTGACACTCAGGGAAGTAACCAGCCAGGAAAAAGCCTATGCCGTCATTGAACAGGTGGGGATCCGTAATTCAACCGCAATCGGCAGGAAACTTGCCAGGTTGATGAACCTGCCGGGAATGAAAGGCCTGTTCATCCGCATCTGGGACCCGATGACCCGGCGGATGTTTGGCCAGAACAGCGGCTTTCAGAATGTGTTTTACCCGAAGAAAAAGGGCGAGTACAGGATGGATATCCTCGCTTGCCCGTACAATAGATACTTCACTGAGCTTGGATGTCCTGAGCTGACCCGGATCTTCTGTGCCAATGACAATCGCATCTACGGAAACCTCCCAGGCATTGAATTCAGGCGTTCCGGCACGCTTGGAACCGGTGCCGATCACTGTGATTTCTGCGTAAGAAAGAGGTAAAAGCGGCCCCGGAGAACGGAAGCAATGCATGGTTACCCGATAATACCCCTTGGAGGCGGCAATGAAAACCGTACGAAAGACATCTGTCTTCCCCGCAAAACGGGATGTCGTATTCTCAAAGCTTCAGGAGCTGTCTACGCTCCAGTATATCGCTGCGCCTTATGCCACGTTCACGCCGATCGACTCTGCTCAGCCTGTGGTCTGGACTGTGGGCAGCACAAGCTCCTACCGTTTCAGACTCTTCGGGTTCCTCCCCTTTGGAACTCATACCATCCACATTGAGCGATTTGACCGAGATGGCATTCGAAGCAAAGAAGGAAACGAGCATGTCCCGGTCTGGAACCATACGATCTATCTGAAGGATATGGGCGATCAGACGGAATATACGGATCAGGTGGACATTGAGGCCGGTCTTAAGACCGTTTTTATCTGGCTGTGGGCAAAAGCATTCTATGCACACCGCCAAAAGAAGTGGATTCGGATGCTGAAGGAGCAAAATCATGAATACAATCGGAATTGAACACAACCTTGACCGGGCAAGAATTCGGAAACTGCTGGCCATTGGCCTCTTTGCCTCAATTCTCACAGGCATCGGCGATTTTCTTCTGGGATTCGCTGAGGAGCTCCCCGCGACAACGGTCGCAACCAGCATCATGGCCAGCGCGCCGAATCTCACAGACGGACAGATGATTGCGGGCGGCCTGCTCGGCTTTTTCGGAATCTTTCTCGAAGGGCTGGCGTATTTCGCCATCTATCGCCTGATGGCGGATGCAACGCCACGATACGCGCATATTTTCCGTGCGGGTATCTTTGGCTATATCTGGCTAGCACCCGTAGGCTGCCATATGAATGTCGGTGTCCTGAACCTTTCCTATAAATATCTGGCCATGGCAGATGAAGCATTGGCCTCAAAGGCTGCAGACCGGCTCTTTTTCGGATTCGGTCAGCCCATCTATCTTCTGCTCATCCTCTTCTGGCTGCCTATGATGATCGTCCAGTATATGGCTTTTGCAAAAGACCTCACGCCGTATCCCAGAAAGGCGAAATGGTTCTGTGTACCGCTTGGCGCACTTCCCGCCCTGATCCTCGCTGCTATTCTCGGGCCACACACAGCAGTCGGGGCAGCCATCGGAACTATGTTTCTCAGTTTTGGAAACGCCTTCACATTCGCAGGTCTCTTGGCTGTCATGCCAGATCAGGCAGCATTTGATCACTTCCAAAAAAGCCTTTCCTCCAGGAAGGACGAGCCTTCAAGATTGCACATGCTCAATGACACAGAGAAACAGGCAGGGAAAGAAAGATGATCACCATCCACGAATCCGGAATCGAAAGCTCTGATATTCTTCTGATGTTCCCTCCCCTTGGATGCCGGTGGGACATCTATGATTATGTCCGTCCCGCACTGGAAAAGCGCTTTCACCTGATGATTGTCTCTTATCCCGGGCTTGACGAAGAGCATCCGGAAAGCGAGTTCACCTCCGTTGAGCAGGTCACCGGCGAGGTTGAAGATGTACTGCTCCAAAAAGGAATCCATCACGTGAAATGTCTTTTCGGCTGCTCAATGGGCGGTGGAATGGTTGCGCGGATGCTCTCCACCGGCAGAATAACGGCAGACTACTGTATCATGGACGGCGGAATGACGCCCTACGAACTGCCAAAAATCGCCACGTTCTTCATCGGAATCCGGGATTATCTGATGATCGTCGCAGCAAAGCGCATGGGCATTAACGCCCTTCGCGAGGTCATGAATCCGGACAAGTTTTCCGAGGAGGACGCAAAGTATATGCTGGACTGTCTCAGGTCCATGAGCCGGAAAAGCATCTGGAGATGCTTCTACTCCGCCAACAATTATAGGCTTGCGCTTCCCCTGGCAAAGCCAAAGGGACGCGTGATCTACTGGTACGGATCTGAAGAGAAGAAAGACCGAGCCTGGGACATCCGATATATACAAAAGCATCTGCCATGGGCAGAAATCATGGAAAATCCAGGTGTCGGCCATGCCGAGTTTTTTACACTGTATCCTGAGCGTTTTACAGAAAAGATGCTGAATATCCTTACAAGTAGCCATCCTACTCAAACAGAACATTCATCGTAACGACATTCAGGAAGATCCCAACGTTAGATTCGTCCTCAAGCCCATATGTGGTAATCAGCACAGGAGAAATTGCATATTTTGTCTTCGTGCTAACAGTCAGGTCACTTATCTTTCTCTGTATTGATCTGTTAACCTGTTCTCAAAAGTTTCCCGAATCAAATACGTTTTCCCGATTCTATAACGGCCGTATACTGCAATGAAGTGAGAACGATCATCGCGCAATGCTGTTTTAAGCAATTTCTGCTCTTTTTCTCTTCCTATTAACATTTTGGATTCTCCATTAATTCCGCTAAATCATATTAAAATTTCGAGATTAAGCGAATTATTACCCCATCCAATCAAAAATTCAAGAGCTTAAAGTCAAGCTCATAATATTGTTTTCAAAGTAGTTCATATGGAAGTAAAGTCAATCTCACAACAATTATCAAATCCGCTAAATCTTCATTTTTTTGATAGATTTAGCGGATTTAGATGAAATGCTCTGATTCCGAGCATTTCCATGATCACTGTTACACTCAGGATGCTCGGTTCAGCAAGCGAATCAGATTCACCACGTTTAAACAGAAGAACAGGCACTTCGTTGCCTGTATACTATAAAAACAGCCGCCTGTTTAAGGCGGCTGTGAATGCTTCCTTTGAAAGTTTAACCTTCGTCTTTTTCTTCATCAAACATTCCGAGAGAGGGAACCTCTTCTCCAACCAGGCTGAGATCCTCAAGGTCGGAAACCGCCATGCCTGCGGCTGTTCCATAAAGATACAGCTGATCGAGATACTCAATGGTTGCCCTCAGCTTCGTTCTCAGCAGGAAGCCGGAGGCATCGACGATCTGCATGAGTGCATCTACACTCACATTGGATTTCCAGTCATAGGCCTTCTCATGGAACGTCAGAATCCTGCCCACAACATCCTTAATCTCCTGAACAGTCAGAGACGGGAGTGCGGAGGAGCGTCCGATTGCCGCCAGCGCAGCACGTGCCTTCTCGGCATCCTCAGGAACAAGGACCTCGGTATTGGCCAGCTCCTGCTTTTTCTCAATGACTTCGTCAATGTAGGAGGCTGTAAAGGCAAAAAGACTGTAGGTGCTCTTCATGGATGAGGGTGGAGTCAGGAACTCCATCATGTTCTTGTAGGTACTCATCCTCTGCTTTTTGGTAAAGAACCCGATGCGCTCTGCCTCATCAAAGAGGATCACCCAGCCCTCATAGCCCATGGTGAGGAAAAACTCGCTGAGGAAATGGAAATAATCAACCGTATGCTTCGTCTTGCTGAAACTGACGTTCATACGACAGGTCTCTTTGGTGGTTTCCTTGTACATCCGCTTAATCGTCGGGGTGCTGATGAAATCGCCCTCCAGATCATAGCGAAGCTGTGTTTTGATATCCGCATCCTCTGTATTGGCATAGGTCTTGAGCACATAATACAGCTTATCGCAGGTCAGCTCCCGGGTTGCAAAAAGCTGCAGGCGGTTGGCCTGGGGACTGTTGGGTGTCAGGCGATCAAGCAGTTCAAGGAATCCGGGCTGGTCATGTCCCGGCAGATAGGTGTTATTGACAATATGCGGGTAAAGGACGTTCATCATGTGCATGGGAATCTCTTTGCCCAGGGAAACCATGGAGACAACCATGTTATTCTGATGAGCCATGTTGAACACCGTATTGAGCAGATGCGTCTTTCCCTCGCCATATCGCCCGCGGATAATGGATCCGTTTGACTTTCCGGTCTCAAGGACCGTATCCATGGCTTTGCCAATCTGCTGCATGACCATAGGGCGAGCTTCTGTAAAATACTGCCCTACCGTACGGGATGGAACGCCGGAGCGCAATGCTTCAATGATGCGCCTTGCTTCCTTATCATACATTGGCATTCTCCTCCTCTTTCTGCTCCTCGTCACTGTCAGAAACCATCTGGATCAGCCCAAACATCGTCTGGTTGATCAGGCGCGGAATTCCGATTGCCTGGAAATCCTGTTTCTCACTCATGTAGATGGCCTCATCAATGTCGATCAATCTGGGCTCCGGTGGCATACTATCCTCAGGCTGAAGCAGGCCATGTTCACGCCACAGCTGTTCCCGATCAATCTCCGGGAATTCTTCCTTCAGCGTAAGATAAAGATCCATGAGCGTCTGACTGATGTCAAGGATCTCCTCCTCGGTGAGCTCCTGCTTGACCAGTTCATCCAGATTGGCAATATCCGTGAAACTGTTAAACCGTTCGCTGTGAATTTCGCTCTGAATACGCACCCACAATGCCTGATAGGATTTAAGGCCCTGCTTCTCATCCTCCGTCATTCTGCGATCCATTCCAAAGACGATCATGAGATACTTCATGGTGTCAATGTCGTCGATCATCTCACGGATGCTTTCATAGGTGTCATTCCGGCGCATCGCGGTATAATGCAGTGCCTCAAGTCCCGTCCGGTTCATGACCGTATCGAGATCATCTATGGTCACCAGCAGGCCTGCGCTGCCGGACATGTGAATCAGTTCGCAGAGCGACCTCAGCATGTGGCGTGCATTGTATTTGGTAATCCGATAGGGAGACAGACCCAGAGTGGAAAGAATCGTGAACTTCTGCTTCTTCTCTCCATTGAGCCACAGCGTATACTGCTCCCGCGCGGTTGCATCCAGCAGAGGATGACCCAGAATGTCACCGACCATCATGCTGGTGATACAGGCAAAATTGTTATCTAAACGAGGATTTTTGAGAAAATGCCTTGTGAGTTCCTCCCTCAGCTGCCTCCGGGTCAGAAACGTCATCTCTCCCGTTGATGCAATGTAATCATCAAAGGTCATGCCCTCAGGGATTTCCTCCGGCGCATAGCCCATGGCTTCAATAATCCGGTTTGCACATCCCTTCAGAATCTTTTCAAAATCGACCTGAGTGAAGATGTTCAGATAAATCTCTCTGAAATCATGCAGCCAGACATTTTTCGCAGAAAGGCTCACCGTCATATATCCCAGTTCCTGAGCCCGGTAAGACAGGGTAGAAAGCAGCTGCGTCTTTCCAATTCCCGGTTTGCCCGATACGAATTTTATCTTGCTTCCACCGTCGCTGATATATTCCTCCAGGTAATGTTTTGCCCAGAAGTCACCCAGTCGGCCTGTCCCAATCGCTAATTCGCAGGCAAGCGCATTCGGATCCGTCGCCTCTCCCAGCAGAAACTGCCGGTACGCTTTTTCCCGTTCCTCAATGCTTAATTTCTGCAAAGCCTCTTTCAAAGCCATTCTTTTTCCTCCGTTCAGAGCAGGGACAGGCACTGCCTGTCCCTGTCATTGTATCGAGATTACAGTTCAAACTTTTCGTTTGAGAAGAACGTATGAAGCAGATGCTCCTTGCCGTTGTCGTCAAGATAACGGACCGGATTCTTCGTAGAGCCAGAACCAAAGTCAAAGGTTCTGCCGTTATCAAGAGCAGAAAGTCCGGACTTCTTGAGTCTTGCAACATCAAAGGAAAATGCCTGGAAATCATAGGCCTTGCGCAGGCGGGCCATCGGCGTCATCGCCTGATAAAGCGTCAGCAGCGCAACATCCGATCCGGGCTTCTTCTTGCTCTTGGCAAGCACGGTATCATAAGCATCGACCAGCTCCTTGGCGAAGCTCTTGGGATTAAAGTTCTGCTTGTTCAGCTTCTCCTGATTCTCCCGGATCTTATCAATCAGCACCTTGGGCCGGATACCGGCGTACTTCTTACGGTCAAGGGTCACATAATTGGATTCAATCACAACCTTGCTGGGGAACATCTCATAGACATTGCCTTCTGCATGAACATCCATATTGGCGTCATTGCAATAGGCCTTCATCTGCTCTGCAAAGTCGCCGGAGGCAAAATACTCGTCAACGTTAAAGCTCTTGCGCACTTCATCTGCCTTATCCGCAGCCTCGGAAAGTGCCGCTGCCTGCTTGCGCAGTGTTTCAATCACGTTTTCAAAATCCTTGAGTTCTCCGATTTCAATATCCTTTGTGCTCTTATTTCCGGCAGAGGTAATCGCCTTGGCACAATCCTTAATCTTCTTCAGGGAATCCTGCAGATCTGCATACAAATTTTCATAATTCTGAGCCATTGAAATTCTCCTTCTTGCCGCTCTGAGTTGTTTTAGTTCCTTGGCGGCTATTTTCTTGACAATTATATCGAAGAATCAGCTTTTCCGCAATAATCTTTTTAATATTTGAAACCTTTCTTCTCAATCTCTTCTGCATTTTCCTCTTGTCATCTGCCCTCAAAATCTGTTTCCTCCCGCAGAATTGCCAGAAGGCCACTTGAATGTGTATAATGATACTGCTTACAAAATCGTCATGCCATTTTCTTTTTAGAAGGCCCCTACGTTCATCGCAAAGCAATGACTCTGCCACTCACGCAGATGCCTTACAAAATCGCCTGGCGAATCAGCAAATGCAATTACATCCGAGAGGAGGTGTTGGAATGGAGCTCTTTTCCTGGCAGGAGGAATGCCTGGACACGTGGGAAAACAATCATTACCGTGGCATTCTCCACGTCATTACCGGTGCCGGCAAAACTGTTGCCGCCCTGGCCGCCATAAAGCGCCTTGAAAGCCGTCTTTCCTCCGCGACACCTCCCATCCCCCTTCGCGTCAAGGTCATCGTTCCAACCACCGCTCTGGCCGATCAGTGGGCCCTGGCTGTCCGCTCCTTCTTTGCCGATAGTGATTCGCCCCATGAGGTTGGTGTCTATTACGGAACGCGAAAGGACTCCGGCGATCTTTTCTGCATGATCTATGTTGTTAACAGCGCCCGGTACAAGCTATCCTCCGTCATTCTGGATGACATGCAGAAGGGAAACCACATCTTTCTCATCTGTGATGAGTGCCATCACTATGGCAGCGCCGAAAACCGGAAAATCTTTTCCTTTATGCAGAACCGCCGATTCCGTAAAGCACAGTTTTCCTCATTGGGCCTCTCTGCAACGCCGCAGAGTACCTACTATGATCAGGTCCTGGTTCCTTCTCTCGGAGTGGAAATCTTTTCTTACAATGTCCAGCGTGCCTTAGAGGAAAATCGTATTTCCCCCTATGTGATCTATCCCGTTTCGCTCTCTCTGACGGGCGAGGAATCCCAGGAATACGCCGAGCTGACAAATAGAATCATCCGACTTTATCGCATACTCATGAATGCCTATCCGGAGCTCAAGGGACTGCCCTCCTCCATTCTCATGCCACGTCTCAGAATGTTAGCCGAAGAGCTGGATGATCCGGAGTCTTATCCCCAGCAATACCTCACTGCACTGTATAACCGCAGGAACATCGTCGTTATGGCCCAGAATCGTGCCGTCTGTGCCGCTTGTCTTATTCGGAAACTTAGCCGTCATGAGCGGATCATCCTGTTTTGCGAAAAGATTGCCCAGGCTGAGATGATTTACAACGCCATCTCCCCTTACTATCCCAGTCTCTCCGCTCAATATCACTCGGAATTGCCAAATAAGGTTCGTGATCGGGTGCTGCATGATTTTCGGGATGGCATCATCCGCATTCTTGTCGCCTGTAAAGCCCTTGATGAGGGGGTGGATGTTCCGGATGCCTCTGTAGGCATCATCGTTTCAAGCACCGTCACCTCCCGTCAACGGATCCAGCGTCTTGGGCGAATCCTGCGCAAGTCCGAGGGAAAAGACAAGGCCGCGCTTTACTACTTTTACATTCCCGCAGTCAATGAGGATCGCAATTATCTTCCCGATGAAAACAGCGCAGAGAGTGAGATCATTCCCCTGTCCTTCTTCTCCGAGGAAAAGGACTTTGACTGTGAGCCCTATGCCTCTGTCGTTCTTCGCCTGCTTTCCGGCATTGATCTTCGCGGTCTTTCCAAGCCAGAGCGGCTCGAATTCAATCGCTGCCTGAGTGAAGGTCTGGTAAGATCCGACTGGCTGAAAAGCCCTGAAAGCCTTGACCGTGCTATTGGCGCATCCACTGATCCTCATATCAAGAACTATTTCACGCTTATGAAGCGTCTCTCAAAGCTTCAGAGCACGGAGATATCCAATTCGTCCCCTTCCCCACTTTACGATTCTGAGCAAAACAACGACCCCTCTCTTTTGCCCGATTTTCTGCAGCGGGATCTCTTTCCTGATGAAGATCGTGAGGATTCCGAGGAATTTGAGGAGGGTTTCGAGTACGAGGTTGTGGGAGATGACTTCTCCGATGAAGAAAACGAGGATTCTGTTGAGGAAGGGTTCGAGTACGAGGTCATCAGAGATGACCCCTCTGACGATGAAGAGACGGACGATTCAGAAGAATCTTACAGCAACCCGGATGACTTCTCCGATTTCTTTGTCCTGTAGCTTCTGCCAGTGCCTCCGCCATCCCGCAAGCCAGTCTTTTGCCGACTTCCTGCAGCTCCCGCACAGCAGGCCGGGTACCAGCCTGTTTGGTCAAGTACCTGCTCTGTGGTAAAGCCATCAGGGAGATATGCAACGGACACGGTCTCGGAGAAATCAAGGCGCAGTTCAAGAACAGCCAATTCCATGGCACAGCCATATGCAAAGGAGAAGAAAACAATGGCATTCACTTATGATGAGGTAAAAGCCGCCTACGCGCGAATCTCCCCTTATGTGCGTAAAACGCCACTGGAGCAATCCTTCTATCTGGGAGACGAGAAACGAAACTATTTCTTCAAGCTGGAATCCTTCCAGCGGGCCAAAAGCTTTAAGATCCGCGGTGCACTCAATAAAATGCTGACGTTAACGCCGGAGGAAATTGAGCGCGGCGTTGCCACGATTTCCACCGGCAACCACGGCAGTTCCGTCAGCTACGCAGCCTCCCTGCTGAACATCAGAAGTGCGAAGGTCATCGTTCCCGAAAACACGCCACAAAGCAAGATCGACAAGATTACCTATTTCGGTGCAGAGGTCATGCTCATGGGCAGAGACTATGATGAGGCACATGCACTGGGCATGAAGTACATTCACGAGCATGGCATGACCTATATTGACGCCTACTATGATGACCCGAAAATCTACGGCGGGCAGGGAACCATAGCCATTGAGATCCTTGAGCAGAATCCGGATATTGATACCATCGTGGTTCCGATCGGAGGTGGTGGACTCATCACAGGGATCGCCGTCGCTGCAAAGGCCATAAAGCCCGGAATCCGCATCGTGGGCGTTCAGACAGAGAAATGTCCGGCGATGATCAGGTCATATGAGGATGGCGTATTCTACGAGGAATATCCCTGTGAGGATTCCATCTGTGACGCGCTGCTGGGTGGTATTGGCGCTCTCAGCTATCAGCTTGTCAAGGACTATGTCGACGACCTGATCACCGTTTCCGAGGATACGGTAGGAAAAGCCGTCAGTTTCATGGCAAAAGAAGAAAAGTACATCGTGGAAGCAGGCAGCTGCGTCACTGTGGCAGCGATCATGGACAACCGGGAAAGAATCGGCGGCAGAAACATTGCCCTGGTGCTCTCCGGCGGTAACATAGACGGGAAGCTGTTGCTCTCGTTGATGGAGAAATACTGATGGACGCCAAGACAGGAAACCAGATAGATCGTATCGCGCGGCAGCTATTGCCGGAGCTGCGGGATATTTCTGAGAAGCTGTACCGTAATCCGGAAATCGGCGGAGAGGAACGGTTTGCCTCCGGCTTGCTCACGGAAGCCTTGCGCCGCCATGGCTTCTCCGTCACAGAAACCTTTGGCGGAATTCCCTATGCTTTTCGCGCCAGTTACTCATTGGGAGTGGCAGGGAAAAACGTGGCATTTTTCGCAGAGTATGATGCCTTGCCCCAGATCGGTCACGGCTGCGGACATAACCTGATTTGCAGCGCAGCTCTTGGCGCTGCGTTTACGCTGAAAGCCGTGGCCGGGGAGCTGCCCGGCACGATCCTGGTCTATGGCACGCCGGGTGAGGAAAATCTCTGCACCAAGACACTCCTCGCGGACCAGGGCCTGTTTGACGAAGCAGATGCGGGACTGATGGTCCATCCTTATCCCTTTACCTGCTCAAGTGGCCGTACCCTGGCACTGGAGGCGCTACAGATCGAGTTTTTGGGCCGCAGTGCCCATGCCGGGACTGAACCGGAAAAAGGCATCAATGCACTGGATGCTGCCGTGCTTTTCTACCATCTGATGCAGGAAGAGAGCCAAAAGCGCCCGGAGGTCAACGTCCACGGGATCATCAATGACGGTGGACGGAAGGCCAGTGTGATTCCGGACCATACCAGCCTGCTTTATTTGAACCGGGCGTGGACAGACGCCGAGATTGTCGTGCTGAGACAGATGACCGAGTTCTGCGCTCAAAAGGCCGCCGATGCCACAGGCTGCCACTACCGGATCAGCAGCAACGAACCAGGCAATCATGCCATGTGGACACATCCGGCACTATCCGATCGCATGAACGCCTATCTTCGGCTCTTCGGGGAGCTGGAAATCCGCATGGATGACATCAGGGCTTCCACGGACATGGCAGATGTGAGTCTGCGTATCCCGGCGATTCATACCTGGGTCGGCATGGACTGCCCGGAGCTTGCACTTCATACGCAGGCGTTTGCGGAAAAGACAATTTCTCCCGCTGCAGACACATTTCTTCTTCGAAGCAGCTGCGCTCTCGCCTCAACGGCGCT
>JAFUZM010000233.1 GCA_017476605.1 Clostridia bacterium | reverse complement strand
CGGTATACAATTATACTTGCATACTCATCAAAACAATGATATATTTTGTATCAATTAAGGCGAAGGAGTCTACTGGCAAGATCAGTAGGCTCCTTTTTTGCTGTATCAGATCTGCAAATGGAGGTATCAGCTTGAAACCAGTAATCGGATTGATTCCGCTTTATGACGATGACAAAGAAAGCCTTTGGATGCTGCCGGGCTATATGAGAGCCGTTGAAACATGCGGCGGACTGCCCGTCATGCTTCCGCTCACAAATGACGAGGCTGACCTCTCTCAGGCGTATCAATGGTGTGATGGGATTCTATTTACAGGAGGACACGATGTCTCTCCCTCTGTATATGGAGAGCCTCAAAAGGAAAGCTGCGGCCGGACATGCCCGGCCAGAGATCAAATGGAGGGGTATTTACTGGACAAGTGTCTGCAGGATCATAAGCCGCTTCTCGGCATCTGCAGAGGCATCCAGTTCATAAACGCCCGTCTCGGAGGCACGCTCTACCAGGATCTGCCGAGTGAATATGAAAGCGGGGTGGAACACCACATGACACCTCCCTACGACAGGACAGCCCACAATGTGGAGGTACTGAAAGGCACAAAGCTCGCAGGCATCATCGGAGAAGGCATCCATGGCGTCAACAGTTATCACCACCAGGCGATCAAGGCGCTTTCCCCCCTCGTTAATGCAATGGCCTATTCGGAAGACGGCCTGGTCGAGGCGATCGAAGTCAAAGATCAGGAGTTTGCCGTGGCAATACAGTGGCATCCGGAATTTTCCTACAAGACGGATCCGGACAGTATAAAGCTTGTCCAAGCATTTATCGATGCTTGTGCATAAAGTAAGAAAGGAGAAACAAACAAATGAAAAGAAAACTGATTTCCCTCTTAATGGCAGGTACTCTCGCACTTTCTCTGGCCGCCTGCGGAGGAAGCTCTTCCGCTCCTGCGGCAGACAGTAATGCCGATGCAGCCGCAGAAGAAACCCAGGCAGAGGAAGCGCCCGCAGAATCCGCTGAGGCAGCCGCTGAAACGGCAGGCGCTTCCGGCAAGGTATGGAAGATCGTCACAGATACAGCTTTCAAGCCTTTTGAATACACCGATGACAACGGCGATTTTGTGGGAATTGATATGGATATCCTGGCAGCGGTCGCCGAGGATCAGGGTTTTACCTATGAGCTGCAGATCCTTGGATGGGACGCTTCCATCGCAGCATGCCAGGCCGGTCAGGCGGATGGCATGATCGCAGGCGCTTCCATCACTGAAGAGAGAAAAGCATCCGGCTGGATCTTCTCAGATGGTTACTACGACGCAAACCAGAGCATGGCTGTAGAGGCTTCCTCCGATATCACCGGCTTTGACGGCCTCAGCGGCAAATCTGTAGCCGTTAAGACAGGCACCATGAGCGCCGCTTATGCAGAGGGCCTTATGGAACAGTATGGATTTACCATTACTTATTTCGAGGACTCTCCCACTATGTATCAGGCAGTCGTGGGCGGACAGGTAGCAGCCTGCTTCGATGACACGCCGATCATGGCTTCCAACATCAAAGATACCGGTATCGCTATGAAAATAGTGGAAGGCACAGGAAACGATCCTGCAGCTTACGGTTTCGCAATCTTCAACGCTGACAACCAGGAACTTGTAGATATGTTCAATGCAGGTCTTGCAAGCATCAAGGCGAGCGGCAAATACGACGAGATCATCGCCAAATATCTGGGTGAGTAAACACAGTTTGCATAAACGGGACAACATACAGAAAACTGCGGGCCGGTAAACGGCCCGCAGCGATCAGAAAGGCTTAAGTATGATTAAAATTATTACAGTGTATGGCGGAATGCTCCTTGCTGCCATGGGCAGGACATTGCTTCTGGCACTGCTCGGTCTCTTTTTTGCCTGCATAATCGGCATGATCTTCGGGATCATGGGCGTAGTAAAAAACAGAGTGTGCAATGTCATCTCCCAGATCTTTGTAGATGTGATCCGCGGTGTACCGATGATTGTACTTGCTTTCTTCGTGTACTTCGGCGTCCCGTATCTGTTCAACACGATCATTGGAGGCTTCTCGATCAACCTGACGGCGCTGCAGGCAGGCACGGTCTGTCTGGCCCTCAACTGCGGAGCTTATATGGCCGAGATCATAAGAGCCGGCATTCAGTCCGTCGATAAAGGACAGATGGAAGCAGCCAGGTCTCTCGGTCTTACATACGGAATGGCTATGAGAAAGGTGGTACTGCCTCAGGCGATCCGGACCATGATCCCCACCTTTATCAACCAGTTTATCATTACGCTCAAGGACACTTCGATCCTCTCCGTCATCGGATTCCCGGAACTGGTCAATACAGCCAAGAATGTGCAGGCAAATACTTTTATGTCCTTCCAGACATGGACGATCGTAGGAATTATGTACCTGATCGTCATAACAATTCTTTCGCGCAGCGCGAAAGTTCTGGAAAGGAGGCTCAGCGTTGGAAGATAGAAAAGAGATCAAGATCAGCGTTAAAAACCTCAAAAAGAACTTCGGCAGTCTCGAGGTACTCAAGGATATCAGCACAGATGTCTATAAGGGCGAAGTACTGTGCATCATAGGTCCCTCCGGATCCGGTAAATCCACATTTCTAAGATGCCTCAACCGCCTCGAGGAAGCTTCCGGCGGGACGATCATTATCAACGGGCAAAATATTGTGGACAAGGGCACTAATATCAATAAGGTCAGAGAAAATATTGGAATGGTCTTCCAGCATTTCAATCTTTTTAATAACCTCAACATAATTGATAATCTCACCCTTGCTCCGAATATGCTCCAAAAGTGTTCCAAAGTAGAAGCTTCAGAGCGCGCCAAAAAAATGCTTCAGAAAGTAGGACTTGAGGATAAGGCCCTCAGCTATCCCGGCCAGCTCTCCGGCGGCCAGAAGCAAAGGGTTGCTATCGCAAGAGCCCTTTGCATGGAGCCTGATATCATGCTGTTTGATGAGCCCACTTCCGCCCTGGACCCCGAAATGGTCGGCGAAGTTCTCCAGGTCATGAAGGACCTGGCAGCGGACGGCATGACCATGGTGATCGTCACCCATGAAATGGGCTTTGCCAGAGAAGTGGCCGACAGGATCATCTTCATGGACGGCGGATATATCATCGAGGAAGGCGCTCCCGGTGAACTTCTGGCTAATCCCAAAGAAGCGAGAACAATTGATTTCCTGAATAAAGTATTATGAGAAATAATGAGGGAATATGAAAAACATCATTACTATCAGCCGCCAGTTCGGTGCCGGAGGAAGTTCGATCGGAAGAAAAGTTGCGGACAGACTGGGCTATTACTATTGTGATAAAGATATGATCATCCGGGCTGCACTCGAGAGCGGTACTCTCACACCCCAGGAAGTTCATTATTACGACGAAAGAGTTCCAGCTGAGTTCGGGATTGGACAGAGCCTCTTCGACTTCTACAACAGGCCTCTGGACGAACGGCTGTACAAAGCCCAATCCGCTGCGATCAAAAAAGTGGCTGAAAAAGGAAACTGCGTCATTGTAGGAAGAAACGGAAATATAGTCCTGCAGGAATATGACAGAACACTGCATGTTTTTATTTCCGCCACTGACCATTTCAAGATCAGACGCGTTCAGCAGGACATACCTGATCTCACAGATGAAATGGCCCTGGAAAAGATCCGTTCCGTAGACAAGACTCGGAGAAAGTACTGCAAGCACTATACAAACACTGAATTTGGAAACGGCGCTTATTATGACCTTTCGCTGAAAAGCTCCACATTCGGGCTCGACACTTGTGTAGACCTGATCTGCTCAGCTGCACAATAATAGAAGCGCATTTTATGCAACCGTTCATCATTGTCCGTATAAGCGACGGAGCATCTCTGCCTTGGTGCCTGTCACCATTACTGCACTTTTCCTTCAAAGGCTCCAAAACCAGGATATACGTTGTTTAGCCTGACGGTTGCTTGCTCTTTTGACGTATCTGCGCAAAAATTACATGCACTAAGATGTGGACATTGTGCAGACGAGCCGGCCGACCGATAGGCGGCCGACACATGCAAGCTAAAAGGAGGGCCCTATGAGAATGCTGATGACTGTATTAATGTGTGACGTAGTTCTTGGCGCCGCTATGGCTCTGTATTTGGTCGCGGCCTGGAGGAAATGCAAGGGAGCTATTGCCGAAAATGGGTGGAATCCGGATTGTGCGGATCCGATTTGCGGGAATATGTGGCTAATATGCTTTGTGCCGGTCGCGGGGATTCTGTATTACCTGATTTCGGGAGAAATGATTGGAGTGCTGTCTGTAACCGATAAAGAGAGTGTGAATGGCGTCGTGAGCGTATGTTATGGGAAGTTGTCGTTTGTTTATAATGAAGGGCATGAAATGGGCTGAACACACGACTCGTGGTCACGCGAGCCTTAAAGCTTAAAGGTAGTGTGCTCAGTTGAGTACCTGGTCGCGTGCTTAGACGACAGAAAGGGGCTGTCGCATTAGGCGAAGGATTTGGTGATTCTTAGTCAGGACCGCCTCTTTAATTGCAAAAATCAGATTCTGCCAAAGGCACCGACATTTTTAATTGCTAAATTCAAGTTCAATCAAATACACTTACCTCTTTGGAGGTACTGGTAAGTGCAAATCTCATATTGCTCACCTGTGATTACACTTTTGCGCTAATGTATAAGTGCAGATGCCGATTTGAAGTATTTGCAGTGAAAATCTCTCCGAGTTTTTCATTGCAAATCATCATTTTGGCCATCTGCACTTAAATTTCCGAAAAAAAGGTAATCACAAAATCAAAAAAGCTCAAACGCACTTATTGCCCCCTTACAAAAAGTAATGGCAAAACCTCAAATCAACAATCTGCACTTACCCCTCATGCCTAGAAGTGGGTGAGTTGGTTTGAATGCATTTGGATGAATTTGGGTGACAAAGAGGATGACAACGAAAATCGGGGCACGAAAACGCCCTTCTTTCCTTGCCTTTTAGGGTGACAAACCTGTTCCTGAGCGATAGTTTTGATATTGCGATAATTGGCGACATTCTCGCAATTAAGTTGATTTGCTACCAGGTTATTAATAGTGTTAAGATTTCGTTTTCAGGGGACGTCAGGGGACTAAAGTCTACCAACATGGTGGGTGATTGAAAATCCTTTATTTATGGGCTTTTTCAGCACTTTCTGACAACTTTGGCTGCTGGGTCAGAAGGCTTCAAGTCTCACCGTCTCCATATTGCAAAAAACCTTGGAAATATCAGTGTTTCCAAGGTTTTTTATGTCCTGATATTAAGAGCAATTCCCCCAAAAAACCCTGATTGGGGGAATTTTGGGGGGATCATTTGGATTTTTTCAAAAATTCTTAGATTGCAGACTTCTTATTGAACAGATTTTCCAAGGTATCTGAAGCAGTTTTATCTGTTTCTTTCATCCAATGACCATATACATCAAGGGTGATGGAAGGTTTACTGTGTCCAAGTCTGTGTGATACGGTTTCAATGTCAACATTATTTGCAAGAAGCAGTGTTGCTGATGTATGTCTTAATTCGTGAAGATGGATCAGGGGAAGTTTGTCTTCTTCTTTGGTGCAAGCGGAATTGTAATTTTCAATAGCTTTCTTGAATTTGTGTGTGGGTGTGTCCACATCCATTCTTAATCCGTTTTCCAACTGAATGAAGATGAAGTTATTATCAAAATTCTTTCCTGGTTCACCTTTCCAAGATTTCCCCATTGAAAAAGCAAGTTCCATCTGTTTCAGTTTCCATTCCTTCAGGACTTCAAAACACTGTGAAGGCAACATGATTTCACGGTTTCCTGCAACTGTCTTCGTTTCCTTTACAAACTGACCTTCCTTGGTCTTGGTGATTGCTTTGGTGATCGAAACGGTTCTGTTCTTGAAATCAATATCATTCCAAGTCAATGCAAGGATTTCACCCCTTCTGAAACCACCATATATTGCAAGATAGAAGAAAGGAACATACTGGAAAGGTGTTGTGATGGTTTCCGTATATGCAGGAATCTTTCTTCCGTTCTTCCTGATCACTTCAGGGTGTTCAATGGTGTATTCTTCCGAAAGACTGTTCAGGAAGCGGTTTGCCTGATCCAATGTGAAGTAATGAAGATCAGTGTCAGCTTTAATCTTTGGAAGTCTGATCCAATCAGTACCACAGGGGTTTTCATGAATGATTCTTACTCTGCAAGCGTACTTCATAACGCTTCTTAATACTGCATTTGTTCTTTTGATGGTGGTGGGTGCTTTCCCTTCTGCTTCCATGGTGTTGTAAATCTTCTGAATATGAAGGGAAGTGATCTTTGCAATCTTCAGGTTTCCGATATGGGGGAAAATCCTTCTTTCAAGAATATCAACATAGGATTCCTGCACTGCTTTTGTCAGGTCTTTATATGCTTGATCCTGCTTCCATTCTTCAACAACATCTATCAATGTGAGTTTTTCACCTGAAAGGATTTTTTCTTCCTTGACCTTCTTTTCATATTCCCTTGCAAATTCCTGAACTTCTTTTTCCATTGCTTTGGGGGTTTTCTTGGTGGGGGTGAAGGTGGTGCTTTCGGTGATCTTCTTCCCATTCACATCTTTCCATTTAAACACTTTGATTCGGAAGGTGATTTTTCCGTCTTTACTTATCCTTTTTTCAATTTCTGCCATACTATAAACCATCCTTTCTTTGTTGAACGTCAGATGGTATTATTTGCTTGGTGGGTTGTATCTGACGTTCTTACGTTGATATGATCTTCAGGGTCATTGGTAACTGCAATTACCAGTGACCTATTTTTTATTGCTTGGTTGTGTTTCCTTTCCAAAGACCTGCCTATTCTGCAATGATTCCCCTTCTGATCAACTGCTGAAATCCTTTTTCAACATCTTCTTCACTGACTGCCTGAATAGTGATTTCACCTGATCCAAAGTTTTCAATGATGCGGTTTTCTTCTGATCCAATGATCACCCTGATTTCTGATCTTGTTTTCATCGCTTCCTTCCTTTCTTGGTACATCCTGTTATAGTTCATGTATTCTTCATAATCCCTTTCAGGATTATCAGTATCTTGATGAAAGAAACCAAGTGCTTCTGCTGATTCTGTGAATTGAAGTTCTGTTCTGATTCTTTTCAGGTCTTCTTCATGAAGTGAATCATATTCTTCCCATGTACTTCTGAAAGGTGTTTCTCCCAACAGATAAAAAGGGGACACATTGAAGAACTTTGCAAGAATCGCAAGCGTTTGACTATTCATTTGGGGTGTTCTTCTTCCAATTTCCCATGACTGATAGGTGTTTATTCCTATACCACATTTTTCTGTTAATTGCTTCTGTGATAGGTTCAACCGTTCACGTTCTTCCCTGATTCTCTTTTTAAATACATTTGTGTCTTCTGCCATTCGTTCAGTTCCTTTCTTGTGCTGAATTTTTGCTGAATAGGTTGTAGTTGTACACGTACGTACAAGTACATTATAGTAGTAGACAACAAGAAACGCAATAAAGAAAGGGGTGTATTGTATGGAAGATTTGAAGATGCTTATCCGAATGAAACAAATCCCAATGTGGAAGATTGCTGATGCTATCGGAATAGCAGAAAGCACTTTGTATATTTGGATGCGGAAAGTATGATGCAGGACACCATGACAAGATCATGAAGGCAATTCAGCAGATTGAAGGGGGTGAAGATCATGATGAAGACAATTAAACAGGCAAGTGAAGAAACTGGTCTTTCACAGTATGCCATCAGACAACTGATCCTTTCCAACAAAATCAAATATATCAGATGTGGTGTGAAGTACATGGTGAATATAGTTTCCTTTTTTGACATGTCATTCACCTCGCAAATTATCTTTTCAGCCATATTTCTTACCTCTTGGAAGAACGGTTTGGGGTCGTCTCTTTTTACTGGATGATGACTATTTAATAGATCAGATGAATAGTACAATCGAAAACATGTAACCGGGAGTATTGACACCCATGTATGAGAGTCAATACTTATCTATTTGCACCTTGTTATGGGAGTGGGTTTTCATCTGCATTATTACTATATGCTCCCTATTGCAGGAGCGTTTTATATTGAATCATTTTGTGCTCCGGGGATTATGAAAGAGCTGCGTGAGGAGCAATATGAATTGACAATTATGCTTAAACTGTTATAATAAAGATATAACAAACAAATGACATAATAATAGTATAACAATTTCGCATAAACACTATTCATAATAATAATGAGACTCGTTTTATGGTAAGCGTATAACTTCGTGTGTCTGATATTCTCTTTCGCATTCTTCTATAATGATCTGAGCATTTTGGCAGTCATTTTAGAAGGAGGCGAATTATGAATCAAAAAGCTTTAGGTGTCCGTACCGAACAATGGCGCCGGAT